>JAZUEA010000581.1:0-7757 GCA_045639945.1 Myxococcota bacterium | reverse complement strand
CCGCTTGGCCCCCGACTTCATACGCTTCGCGGTCGGTGATGCGCGGATCGCGAATCGCGGTGGGATCCAAAAGGTAAGTACCGTGACCGATACGATCGGCGTGCAATGCGGTAATGGCCTGGAAAACGCTTTCCGGACCGTACGCTTCACCGGCGTGGACGGTCTTCTTCATGAAGTGCTCGTGCACGTAGCTGTAAGCCGCAATGTGATCATCCGGCGGGAAACCAGCTTCAGCACCAGCTAAGTCGAAGCCCACGATCGGCAAGCCTTCAGCGTCGCGGATGCTCACAGCAGTGCGAGCGATTTCGAGAGACGCCAAGCTGAAAATCTCTTTCATGGGCGCGTGCTTGTGCACGTTGATGAGGTGGTGGAAGTACTCGCTGGAGGATTCGTTGAAGAAACGCATCGCGCAAACGATGATGCCGTATCCGTAATGCGGTTCTGCACCGGAAACGACTTCAGGCTTGGCGTTGAATTCTTCTTTGGCGCGCTTCAAACCACGATTCACGGCGCGCAACACCATTTCAGCGTTTAAACGCGAATTGATGTGAAGTTGCGGCGCGAAGCGAACTTCAAAGTAGCGAACGCCTTCTAAGTAGTTGTCGACGCCGAATTCATAGGCGCAGCGCTCAAGGGCTTCTTCCGTCTGCAAAACCGCGCAGGTGTAGGAGAAACCTTCGAGATACTCAGGCAAATTCGCGTAAGTGTCTTTGAAAACGAGCTCACGCATGCCGTCCTCGGTGTAGGAGGGCATTTCAACGTTGTACTCTTTGGCGAGCTCGCACAGCGTGTTAAGGCGGATGGAACCGTCGAGGTGGACATGGAGATCGGTCTTTGGAAGATCTCGGATCAGGGCTTCTGTAATTTTAAGAGTCAAGTGTCCTCCTCGGGCAAATTTTGGATAAATTGGGACTTTCTAAAAACTCCGTTAAAAGTGGTCAAGGGTTTTTAGTTATTTTTAGAACTCTCCCGAACTTTGCACTTCCCGCTTACTTTTTCCGCCGCCCCCCTGTTGAAATTAGAAAAGTTCAACTTTCCCGATTTCTTGGAGAGGGAACTAAATCCCTTGAACTTTTCCGCCCACGAAGTGGGCGATCGCGAAAAATTTTTTAGCCCCCTAAACCCTCACTCCTCTTACCAAAACGCCCCCCGCCCCCCTTGTTGGTTTTAAGAAATTCAACTTTCCCGATTTCTTGGAGAGGGAATCAAATCCCTTGAGCTTTTTGCCCACGAAGTGGGCCGAATTTTTTGCAAAAAAAAGCCCCGACCAAAGTCGAGGCTTCAGAAGAGTACGCGACGCTTTCAGAGGTGCATCGGCATGACCACGAAGAGGTAATCTTCGTTGCCCACTTCGCGGAGAACGGCGGGAGAGAGCTTACCGTTGAAGTCGATCTGAACTTTTTCAGCGGAAAGTGTGCTCAGCACGTCGCGAATGTAGCTGGAGTTGAAGGCGATCGAGAATTCGTCACCCACGAAATCTTCGATCGGGAGTTCAACGCGGCCACTACCGTACTCGGGGTTGTCGGCGCGAAGTGTCATGGTCGCGGGACGAAGTTCAATCTTGATGCCGTGCGTACGATCGCTTGCGAGCGTTTCAATGTTCTTGAGCGCGGAGAGGAAGCCCAAACGCGGAACCAAGATTTTGTGATCGACGCTCTTCGGAATGACCTGGCGGTAGTCCGGGAATTTAGAGTCGATGAGCTGAATGAACAGCGTCATGTCTTCGGCGGTCACAAAGAAAATGTTGCTCGAAATGCAGAACGAAACATCTCGACCGACTTCATCTAAGAAGCGCTTGAGCTCGCCCACGCCTTTACGCGGAATGATGACACCGTCGCGAGCCGGGAATTCGACACCACGAGCGGCGTTGCGTTCACCTTGGCTCAAACGGTGACCGTCGGTGGAGACCAAGTGAATGTGTCCGTTGCCGGTACAAGTAAATAATGTACCGTTGAGCATGGGACGCGACGTGTCGGTGGACACCGAGAAGCTGGTGCGGGCGATGAGTTCGCGCAAAACGAAACCGTCGCAAGGCACGATCTCGGAGACGTCGGCGATCGGAAGCTTGGGGTAGAGCTCGGGTGAGGCGGCTTTCAACGTGAAGTCGCTGCCTTTGCACGACACTCGAATTTGATCCTGCTCATCGGTGACCAGGTTAACGGTCGAACCAGGCAAGTTGCGGACGATATCAAAGATGCGCTTACCGTCGACGGTGATGGTGCCGCTCGTCAAAACTTCGGCGGGTACATAGCTGTCGAACGTCACTTCAAGATCAGTCGCCGCGACACGAAGGCGCGTACCTTCAGCTTGTAAAAATACGTCGGATAAAGACTGAACGTTGGCTTTGCGATTGAGCACGCCCTGGACGCGGCTAAGTGCGCGTGTGAGCTGCTCCCGGTCGATACTGAGTTCCATGCGTGCTCCGTAACTCGAAAATGCTGCGGATTTTATGCTTATTCTTTAGGATCTAAAGAGAGAAAGTGAGAGCAATCGTCATCATCAAGCTTGTGGAAAAGTCAAAAAATCGAAAACCTCTCGAAATTGTTGATAAATTTAGTGCAAAACCTGTGGAAAATACCTGTGGTGAATTCTCAGCGAACTGGTGAAAAATCGGTTGAAAACCATGTGGAAGAAATTTGACCACAAGATGCCTACAGGTTTTGAACACGACTTGGAACAGGTTTTGAACAGGGATTTAGACAAGATTTCCACAGGAAAGAGCGGTTTGAGCTGATCGTGCAGCTGATTTTTTGAGCACGATTTGGGTCGTCGCTTCAGCCGTGCAGCTCAAATTTTGACCTATATATAAATGTCACTTTGCGTCGTGCGCTTTGATCGATTGATAGAATTGGCGAGAGAAACGAATCAGAGTGAGTTTGAAATCTAACAATGTCTGTTTTACGCAAGAGATAAAAGGCCGAGAACAAGCGCAAAACTCCTACTTAGATTGATTAGAGAACTCGTTGGGTATATCTTGTATATCTTGCGTTTTCGGAGGTGCTATGCCGTTTCAGCTTGCGCTTTCGTCGGTGGTCGTCGATGTCAACGCATCGTTTTTTGTGCAGTTGGCGCTGATCATCGCCGTTATTTTGATTTGCAACGCGCTGATTTTTAAGCCTTTTCTGAAAGTTCAGTCTGATCGTCACCACGCAATCGACGCCAAGCTTGCGTCGGCCGAAGAGATGAAGGCTCAGGTGAATCAGGTTGAGTCTCAGATTCAAAGCTTGATTGATAAATCTGAAACGGAGAGTTCAGCGAGTCGTCGAGTGAAGATGTCAGCGGCTCAAACGGTCAAGGCTGAAATCTTAGAAACGGCACGTCACGACCGTGATGCAGAGCTTCGGCGTGCTCGTGCGGAAGGCCAGGCGGCCATTGAAAAGGCGCAGTCTGAAATCGACGCCATGTCCTCTGAGTTGGGAGCGATGGTTGGCAAAGCCGTGCTTTCCCAGAATGCACAGGTTCGATAATGAAGCGATTTCATAAGCTCGCTTTGGTGTTAGCGGCTTTTGCGCCGAGTTTCGCATTCGCATCTGGCAGTGAAGAAACGCAAAGTGTAGTCACGCTTATTTTTCATGCGTTTGATGTAGCGCTTATCATTTGGCTTCTTATTCACTTCGCAAAAAAGCCGATTACAGAAGGACTTGCGAAGAATGCGGATGAAGTCGGCGCGCAGATTAAAGCTGCAAATGAAGCGTTGTCTGAAGCCACTGAGCGTTTGAAGTCGGCTGAGTCTCGTTTGCAGAGTTTGGATGCTGAACTCGCAGAAACTCGTGCCAAGCGTGAAGCTGAGACTGAGCGCGCGTGTGCTGAGCTGATCGCGAATGCCAAAGAAGAATCAAAGCGTTTAATGGCTGAAGCCAAAGCAACGGCTGAGCTTGAGTTGAGTCAAGCACGTGCTCAAATTCAACTTAAGATTGTTGATGCAGCGATTGCTCAAGCCGAAGTGATGATCAGTAATCAGTTTGAAAACGCTGCGAATTCAAAGGGTTATACCGATCGCGCGATTGCGCTGTTAAAGGCGGCGAAATGATCACAAAGGCGAAAATCGCGGAACCCTACGCCGAAGCGTTGTTTGGCATCGCGCAAGACACGAGCAGCATGGGCGAGCCGTTTCCGATTCGCGTTCTCAAGGCTCTTCAAGAATTTGAGAAAGTGCTTGAAAACCCTGAATTGACGTTGGTTTTCACTTCGCCACTTATCAGTCGTAAAGAGCGCCGCAACGTTTTGGATCAGCTTTTAAAGCGCTTGCCGTTTGAAACCGCTGTTTTGTCGCTCGTGGGCCGCTTTTTGAAAGTGCTCTGCGATCACGACCGCTTTTCGGTTTACCGCGAAGTGGTTGAGCTCTTTTCCAATCTTTGGAAGAGCTATCAGGGGTTGAGCGTAGCAGTGGTTACCGTTGCAAAGCCGCTTTCTGATTCGCAACGTCGCGAATTGAAATCGAATTTAAAGCAAACCGTTGGGCGAGACTGCATCTTAGAAGAGCATGTCGATCCCGATTTGTTGGGCGGCCTTCGCGTTGAAGTGGATGGTCGCTTGTACGACATGAGTGTGCGTGGTCAGCTGGAACAGATGCGTCTGCGCCTCAAAAATGCCTTCCCCGCGGACGAAATCTCGAAGTGAGTTTCGATTCCGCCTTGGAGAGTCATGGAACTAAGTGTCGTTGAAATCAGCCGTTTGATCCGTGAGCAGATCGAAAACTACGACCAGCGCGTCGAGGTTTCCGAGGTAGGCACGGTCTTGAGCGCGGGCGATGGAATTGCGCGCGTGTACGGCTTAAACAAGGCGATGGCCGGCGAAGTCCTCGAATTTAATGAGGGTTTGTACGGCATGGTGATCAACCTCGAAATGGACAACGTGGGCGTGGCGCTTTTCTGCGACGCCAACACAATCAAAGAGGGAGATCGCGTTCGCCGGACCAACCGTATCGTGGACGTGCCGGTGGGTGAAGCCATGCTGGGCCGCGTAGTCAACGCGCTTGGCATGCCACTTGATGGTTTAGGCCCGATCGCAACCACTGAGCGTCGCAAAGTGGATGTGAAAGCGCCTGGCATCATGCCACGTAAGTCGGTCAGCGATCCGTTGCAAACTGGCTTAAAGGCCATCGATGCCATGGTTCCGATTGGTCGTGGTCAGCGTGAGCTCATCATCGGCGACCGTCAGACCGGCAAAACTGCTGTGGCCATCGACACCATCATTAACCAGCGCGGCAAAGATGTGTTCTGCATTTACGTGGCCATCGGTCAAAAGCAGAGCACCGTTGCTCAGGTTGTCGAGAAGCTCAAGCAGCACGACGCTATGTCCTACACCACGGTTGTGGCGGCGTGTGCATCAGAAGTGGCGCCGTTGCAGTACTTGGCGCCGTTCTCCGGCTGTTCAATGGGTGAGTACTTCCGCGACAGTGGTCGTCACGCGCTCATTGTGTACGATGATTTGAGCAAGCAAGCAGTGGCGTATCGCCAAATGTCGCTTTTGCTTCGTAGGCCACCAGGGCGTGAAGCTTATCCGGGCGACATCTTCTACTTGCACAGCCGTTTGTTGGAGCGCGCTGCAAAACTTGATGACGCACACGGCGGTGGCAGCTTGACCGCGTTGCCCATCATTGAAACGCAAGCGGGTGACGTGTCGGCGTACATTCCGACCAACGTCATTTCGATTACGGACGGCCAGATTTTCCTTGAGACGGATCTCTTCTTCTCTGGTATTCGTCCGGCCATTAACGTGGGTCTTTCGGTGTCCCGCGTGGGTGGTGCTGCGCAGACGCCAGCTGTTAAGAAGATAGCTGGTACGCTTCGTTTGGATTTGGCGCAGTTCCGCGAAATGCAAGCGTTTACGCAGTTCTCCAGCGATTTGGACGAAAAGACTCAGGCGCAGCTTGCTCGTGGCGTTCGTTTAACCGAAATGCTCAAGCAGCCGCAGTATTCGCCGCTTGGCGTCGAGTACCAAACGGTCATTTTGTATGCTGCGACCAAGGGTTACATGGATAACCTCGCGCTCGATGACATCGCGCGCTATCAAAAAGAGCTCTGCGAATTCTTGGATCACCAGGTTGAACTGATGACCGCTTTGAGCAAGCACCCGAACTTGGAGGTCGTCGAAGCGGACATTCAGCGTGCTCTCAAAGATTTTGCTGAGATCTTCAAGCCGGTTGCGTAATTCATGGCGAGTCTGAAAGACATCCGCACGCGCATCTCTTCGATCGCGTCAAACCAAAAAATCACGCGCGCGATGAAGTTGGTTTCGACGGCGAAGTTTAAGCCTACTCAGCAAGCGTACTTGGGGTTTACGGCCTACGTAGAAGCGCACGAAGAAATGCTTCAGGTGCTTTTGCAGCACGTGGCGTTTGTCGAGCAGACAAAAGGCATTCGCATCGAGCATCCGTTGCTGGCAAAGCCGGGTGACCAATCCGACAAGCCGCGAGCCATTTTTGCAATCTGCAGTGATCGCGGTATGTGCGGCAGCTTCAACAGCAACTTGGTTAGGTCGCTGCTGAGCTACATTAAAAAGCCCGGCGAAGCGGCAGATGGCACGGCGCTGAAACCGCTCAAAGCCAAGCTTTATCCGCTGGGCGTGCACATGAGCAAAGCGTGTGCTCGTGAAAAGCTCAATGTTGTTGAGGACTTCGGCGCCATGAGAGACGCTTATGATCCTCACCAAGAAGAAAGTCAGCTGCCAAAGATTCGTGAAGTGCTCACAAAGGCTTATACCAACGGCGAGTGCGACGCGGTCGATATCTTTAGCAACAACTTCAAGAGCGCGATTTCACAGCAGCCTAAAGCAACTCGACTTTTGCCGATTGAGCGCGTGAAACTCACCGAAACAACTGAGTTTTCGAACACAGACATTCTCTGCGAGCCAGACTTGCAAGCGCTGCTCAACGAATTCTTGCCCAAGATCGTTGAAATGCGGCTGAAGCGAGCGGTTCTCTCGTCGTTGGTGGGCGAGCACGCAGCGCGCATGAACGCCATGAGCTCGGCAACCGACAACGCGCAGACCATGATCGAAGACCTCACGTTGCAGTTGAACCACGCCCGTCAAGCGGCCATCACCACGGAGCTGGTTGAAATCATCAGCGGCGCCGAAGCACTGAAGTGAGACAGACGAATGAGTGAACACACAGGCGAGATTTGCCAGGTCATGGGACCGGTCGTCGACGTCCGATTCAGCGACGGCGAGCTTCCCGAGATCAACACCGCCCTTCGCGTCACGAACCCCGCCATCAACAACCAGGAGTGGAACCTCATCCTCGAAGTTTCGCAGCACCTGGGTGAAGGCATCGTGCGCACCATCGCCATGGACAGCACCGACGGTTTGGTTCGTGGCATGATCGTGGATGACACCGGCGCGCCCATTACTG
This sequence comes from Myxococcota bacterium, assembly GCA_045639945.1. Lineage (GTDB taxonomy): Bacteria > Myxococcota_A > Bradymonadia > UBA7976 > UBA1532 > UBA1238. The sequence continues at coordinate 403 of JAZUEA010000581.1, read as the reverse complement.
TTCCCGTGGGCAACGGCACGCTCGGACGCATCATGAACGTCATCGGCGAACCGGTTGATGAGAAAGGCGCCATTGAAGGCGAGATTCGCTGGCCGATTCACCGCTCAGCGCCGCTTTTGAAAGATCAGAACGCCAAAATCGAAACGTTCGAAACGGGCATCAAGGTCATCGACCTGCTCGCGCCTTACGCTCGTGGCGGCAAGATCGGTTTGTTCGGCGGCGCCGGCGTGGGCAAGACCGTGCTCATCATGGAGCTCATCAACAACATTGTGGTGAGCGGCGGCGGTTTGTCCGTGTTCGGCGGTGTGGGTGAGCGTACCCGCGAAGGCAACGACTTTTTCTGGGAGATGGTCGGCGCCGGCGTAATCAACTTGAATCACTTGAAGTCGGAGGCCAAGCGGTC
>JAZUEA010000580.1:0-7195 GCA_045639945.1 Myxococcota bacterium | reverse complement strand
CCGCTTGGCCTCCGACTTCTTTAAACGCGCGCTCTCCACTTGCTTAATGCACATTCTCGCTGGCGAATACACACAATCGTACAACTACTTAACCAAGCTCAACCAAACACTCGAAGTCGGCTCGGTCAAGTGGGCATCGCTTCAAGGTGCAAACTTTGCCACGCTGCACTGGTACGCCGGCCATTACAAGCAAGTCCTGGATGAAACCACCGTCGCCATTGAGATTTTAGAAAAATACTTCAAAGAGCGAGACGAAAAGAGCGCCAACAGAGACTTGCTCTATCCGCTTGCAGAAGCGCTTTTCTTGCGTGAACGCGCTCGTGCTGAACTGGGTTACTCCGTCGATCCAATCATTCTCGCGCATATTCAAGAGCTCCAAAACCAGCTCCAAGAGCGCGCCAACGATGCAACGTTCAAAATCCATACCATCGCACAAGCTGCTCGCAATGCCCGCAGCGGCCGCTACAAAGAAGTGCTCGTCTGGCGCGAATGGGCCATTGAATCGTCCACTCGTTTTGAGCGCATCTCGTGGCTCGACAACTGGGTTTTAATCTACGTCATCTACGGCGCCTTGGACCGCTACGAAATCGACGAATGCATCACGCCGATTTCACGACTCGCGCGCAGCCCTGATCCTTATCAGCGCCGCTTGGCCCTTTTGTTCAAAGGCCGCATGCAATTGGCAGAAGGTCACTACACCGAAGCGCTGAAGATCTTTGACCAATTCCTGAGCGAGGATCAAAGCAAAGGTCCGAGCAACCTCATGCCAGAGGGGTTGATTTACAAAGCCAAAGCGCAACTTGGCCTCGCTCAATACGACGAAGCTCACAAAACGATTACAAAAGGTCTAGAGCTCGCCATGAGCGGCCCGCTCGAAAACCCGCTGCACTTAACGCACCAGCGCATCAACCTGGCCGAGATGTACTGGATGACCGGCAACGAAGAACGCGCTTCACAGGAATTGGAACGCGCCATCGCCATCGCATCCATGCAGGACAACCCACTTTTGTTGGGCACCGCGCACTTGGCGTACGGCCGAATCCTCGCCAGCCAAAAGCCGCGCAACGCCGAAGATCACTTCCTCTTCGCGCAGCACTCGTTCGAAAAAATCGATAGCGCTGTTCATCTGCGCGCCGTTGAAGCCGCTCGCATGGGCAGCAGCATCAACATCCTGCCCTCTGAAAACACTGGCCCATTCAACGCCCGCCCCACCGCTGCACCCTGCATTTTGAACGAATTCACGCGCAGCATCTGCCAATTCGGCGACGACGACAACGACGGCGAACCCACACTCCTGCTTACTCAGATCGAAGACTGAGCTTTCTCTACTCTTCTCAAAAAATCTGCTCTCTCTCGAGCATTCCAGCGCAGCGATAAACTACTGAAGTTCTCTCAATTCTTTATCAGCCCTAAGGCGATCAATAAAATCTTCTAATGCTTCACTTTCAGTTTCATACTCATCCAGTGTTCCATCCATCTTGGAGCATCTCTCACTTATCACATAAACGAGCCATTTTTCATTGACTTGATCGATGACGACCTCATCTGCTCTATACGGGCGGTCTTCAAAAAACCGATATCCAATCAAGTTTTCATCAGCAATTATCTGCAGAGCTTGTTCTCTTGTCATATGCATCCATCACTTAGTTTGATTTTAAGTCGCTTTTTATTGTGATTTGCACAAGTGATTACATCTCAAATCATTCAGATGACGCAGAATCACTTGCTATCGCATGACAAGTGACTGATTCGCGATGCTTTGTCATGTAATCGATTGAAGATCCGACTTCAGAATCTGTTCTTTACAGTCTTGGGTGTTGAAGTCGGTGCCGCGAAACGGCGCTCACTGCTCTGCAGCGGAGTCGTAGATTTCTTGAATGCGCTCAACCAGAGCCAAGTAGTCCGCGCAGCCGGTTGACCCCGGAGCGTATTCGAAGATGGTCTGTTTGTGGCTTGGCGCTTCTTTGATCTTGATGTTGGCGCGAATTGGCGGAAGCACCCGATCTTTGAAGTAAGCCTGAAGCGTGGTAATCGCTTCGCGCGCAATCAAAGTACGATCGTAGAACGTAGGAACAACGCCCAAAACCTCGACCGGTTCAAGCAAAAGCTCGTTCACCTTTTTTACGGTGCGCAAGATTTGCTTCACGCCCACAAGCGAGAGGTAATCGCAAGAGACGGGAATCAAAATCGAATCGGCATAAGTCAGAGCGTTTTGGTTGAGCATTGAAATGCTCGGGCCGCAATCGATGAGCACGTAATCGTAATCCGTCACCTGCGCCATGCGAAGCGTGAGCACCTTGTAGCGCTCGCGAGAAGCAAGAAGCCGAGGCTCCGCGCCCGCGAGACTGGTGTTCGAAATAATCGCATCCAAGTTTTCGGAGACGTTCACAATGCAATCGAGCGGATTCACGCCATCGATGAGCAGATCATAAATGGTGTGAGGCGCAGAGAGACCAAGCGAAACCGCAACGTTGCCCTGAGAGTCTAAGTCGATCAGCAGAACACGCTTGCCCTGCTGCGCAAGACCAGCTGCAACATTGACACTCGTTGTGGTTTTGCCAGTGCCACCCTTTTGATTCAAAACCGCAATACGGTGCGTACGCTTCTGCTTCTTTTCGATTTCCGCAAGTGCTTGCTCGCGACATTCAGTTGAGCAGAAATAACGCGTTTCACCTTCCAGCTGCAGTTGTTGATAGGCGAACTCAAGCACAAAGCTCTTGCCACAAACGCCACAAGTGCGCTGTTGCGAAGAGAAAAGATACTTTTCGTGGCACGCCTGGCTACAAAAGTGCAATACGCCTTCCTGCGTTTTCTGAACTTGGAAAGCGAATCGAGGTTGGAAGGTTGTGCCGCAAACGACACAGCTCTCAGGGTTGGGCATTAGAAGGCTCTCTCGCGCAATTGAGCGAAACGAGAATCACTCGTTGGCTTCGCCCTTAACGTCCATCATGTGCTGAGCGAGCCAGGCGATCGCCTTAGGATCGAAGAAGATGGGGCCCTTGTTGCTGTTGTCCCACATCCAAGAAGAATCATCGTCAATCAAGTTTTCCATGCTGATGACGGTGACACCCGGCAAGTAGGGAGCGCGCTTCTGGGCTTCAGCAGCGGTCGCGACCACGAGCCAACCCTTGTGGGTTTGAGCGCTCTCGATGAGAGCTTCGGTGGCGCCAGTGGCTTTGTTGTACTCGACAAAATCCAAGATCGACTTAAGCATGGGTCCCTCCCTAGAAATGCGGGCTGATTTTGTACGAAGTCGCGCTGTTCTACAAGCAAGCGATGCACAACTTCTTCATTTTTTATTCATTTTTTTTGAATGATTCGAAGATCATCTTCTAGGACAAGAAGTTAGACGCTCAGCCAAAACTCAAAAAGAATTCACTTTTGAGCGTTTGCCGATCTCAATTGAGCCATTTCAACGCCGCATCGCGCGCACAAAAGCAGAAAGGTGCAAATTTTCAGAGCACGTCTGAGCAAAGCGTAATTCGCTTGCCAGTTTGAGTCGTTGTGACTAGTCTGCGCCGCTTTTGAAAGTCGCACCGAGAGTTACGCGATTTTCTCACTGCTTTTTCGAGGTGTTATGCGCATCGCACTTTGTCAAATCAACAGCACCGTGGGCGATTTCGACGGCAATCTCAGCCTCATCCGCAACGCCCTTAAGAAAAGCGACAACGCTGAACTGGTCGTGTTCCCCGAACTCTGCCTCTGTGGCGCCGTTCCCTCGGATTTATTGCTGATCCAAGATTTCCGCCAGTCCTGCATGGACGCCCTGAACACGCTCGCCAAGGAAATCACCACGCAAAAAGTGGTTGTGGGCTTTGCAGAATGGAACAACGGCAGTTTGTACAACTCCGCGGCCCTGCTTGGTGACGGCAAAGTGCTCGCAGTGCAGCGCAAAATCCTGCAGCAAAACTTTGATGTATACGCAGATGCACGCCACTTCGAAGCCGCCAAGCTCGAAGATGCCACTCCCGTGCTGGTGAACGGCGTCAAAGTTGGCCTCACCATCGGCGAAGACATCGAAAGCGATGTTGTTGAAAAGCTGCACAAAGACGGCGCGCAGCTGCTCATCAACGTGAACGCCTCTTCGTACTGCATGGACGAATCGGAAGCGCGCATCGAAGCACTTCAAGAGCAGGCCAAACGCTCCCAAATGCCGCTGTTCTGCTGCAACGCAGTCGGCGCCAACGACTCGATCATCTTCGAAGGTCGCTCCGTGGCCATCGATGCACAAGGCAACCTCATCGCCGTTGCCAAGGCGTTCGAAGAAGATGTCCTCGTGCACAACAGCGACGAAATCGGTCAGGCCGAGTTTGAAACCGAAACCATGGCCGATGTTGAAGAAGCGCTTGCACTTGGCATTCGCGACTACTGCAAAAAGACCGGAATCAATAGCGTGCTCCTCGGTCTTTCCGGCGGCATCGACAGCGCCGTGGTCGCAGCCTTGGCCGTCAAAGCTTTGGGCAAAGAAAACGTCACCGGCATAGGCCTTCCCAGCCGCTACTCCAGCGAAGGCAGCGTGACCGACGCACGCGACCTTGCCAAAAACTTGGGCATTCGCTTCGAAATCGTGCCCATCGAAGGTCCGTTCGCCGCTTGCCTCACCGCTCTCAATCCGCTGTTTGCCGGCACCCAGGAAAACGTCACCGAAGAAAACATCCAGTCTCGCCTTCGCGGATTGATCTTGATGGCCTTCTCCAACAAGTTCGGCGGAATGGTTCTTGCCACCGGCAACAAGAGCGAATGCTCGGTTGGTTACTGCACGCTCTACGGTGACACCTGCGGCGGCATGGAAGTCATTTCCGATCTGTGGAAGACCGAAGTTTACGAGCTCGCCCACTATATCAACCGCAACGGCGAAATCATTCCGAACAGCACCCTCACCAAGGCGCCGTCCGCTGAACTCCGCCCCAACCAGTGCGATCAGGACAGCTTGCCGCCTTACGATGTGCTGGATTGCATTTTGGAGCAGTACGTCGTGTTCGGCCGCAGCCGCGACGACATCACCGCCGCGGGCAAGACCGGTGAAATCACCTACGACGAAGCCACCGTTCGCCGCGTGTGCAAGCTGGTCGACTTGAACGAGTACAAGCGCGCTCAAGTCGCCCTTGGATTAAAGCTCACCCACCGCGCATTCGGTTCCGGCCGCCAACTCCCCATCGTGCAGCGCTTCCGCAAGAACTGGTAATCCACCAGCACTCTCACCTTATTATATATAGTCTCGCCCGCGGCCTTTGGTTGCACAAAGGCCACTCTGACGCACTCTTACGCCACCTGGCCCACGGTGACTTCGCGATCCTTTTCGGACCAGGTGAAGAAAGTCTCGCCACAAGCTTTGTGAAGAGCAGAAGCGGTGGAGAGCTCTTTTGGACCAATGAGTCCGGCGGTGGCGAGAAGCGCTTTAAAGTCCTTGACCGAAAGCGTTGTGCCTTCTTCAACGCTGGAACGCGCGCAGGCGTAAGCCAAATCGCCAAAGGTCTGAATCGCGGAATCTTCGGGCACAATCGCAGCGGCAAGCGAATCGAATTTAGCAGTGCGGCCCGCTCTCACCAAGCGAACACCCAGCGGAATCTTTGAGATGAGCGCCTGCAAGAACTCCAGAGACCAGCGCAAACCGTGCGGCAACGCCGACAGCGAAGTGTCGAGCTTTTTGATGGCAATGTTGCGCGGCGCAACAAAATAGCGATTCCCAGCCTTCAATTCCTTGGGAGCCGCCGACTTTGCATGCGTGAGCAACTTGCTCAAAACCTTTGTGAGCTTGGCCATGAAATCCGGTCCGATGCGAGACGAATCCATGAGCAAAAAGCGTGATTCGTCCACCTGAACCAAATCCTCACACGACGACGGCTTTTCAGCTTTCACCGAAAGCTTGGCGCAGTACTCTTCCCAGGCCGACAGTTCGAGCAAACCGTCATTACCACTCGCGTAATTGCGCAAAATCCAAGCATTGGTGACGCGCTCCGTGGGCGCCTCGCGCAACACAAACTTGTTGAGCGTAAACGCATAATTCTGAGCTGTGCCCGGACCGCAGAGCTGACGCGCCAAGCCGTAAATCTCGTCTTCCCAAGCCAAACCATACGTTTTCAAATCGTCAAAAGCCGCCTGGACCGCCCCAAACAACGCAACCTTGGTGGTCACGCCATGGAAGTTCTCAAGCTGACTCTCAAGCAGCGAGCGAACCCCCTCTTTGATCTGCTCCAAGCGATCTTGCGCCATCGTCGCTTCTTTCGAAGTCGGCAACGCGATCGTCTTTTGCTCTGACTCTGGTTCTGGCTCTGGTTCTGGCTCCAGCACTTCCGGTTCTGGCTCTGGCTCCAGCACTTCCGGTTCTGGTTCTGGCTCCAGCACTTTTGGTTCGACCGCGCTTAAGTAGCGATTCAGGTCGTCGCGCTTTTCTGCAGCCTCACCCGCATTCACAAGCTCCAAGAAAGCGAGCCAACCGGAAAGAGCCTGCTCACAACAGATTTCGTCGTAGTCCGAATCTTGAAACGCCGCAATGCTCTGAAAGTAACGCACAAGCGGCAAGTAGTGCGTGCGCGAAACCAGGTTGTGGTCGCGCGCCCAATCGACACAAAGGCGGTACTCGCGCGCGTAACGAAAGCGAAAGTTCTTAAACGAAAACTGCGAGTCGTTGACAAAGTGATCGATCAAAAACGAAAGCGACGGCAAAAAGTTCGAATCGAGCGCTGAAAGTGCAACAAGTGCCGAATCTTGCAGCTGTTGCGCCACAATCGACGAATCCGGCGACTGCAAATAAAGGTTGAGCTCGCGAACGTGGCAGCAAATCTCAAACGGCGACTGCGAAGCCAAAAACGCTCGCCAATACTCAAGCGACTTTTCTTGACGAGCAATCGTGAAACTCGTTGTGCGCTCACCGTTTAGGTCGTTGAAATACTGCTGAAGCGGCAAATAATTCGTGCGCGACGCCAAGCCGTTTTTCTCAGCCCAAGCAAGGCAGTTACGAAACACATGCGCCTCGCTCTCACGAATCGAAGCCTTTAGAGCCGAAAAATCCGTTTTAAAAAGCGGCACCAAAACGCGAAGGATTTTGACAAAGCGCTTATTCAGCGCCGAAAGAGCCACCACATCCGGATCACTCGCCCACTTCGTCGGAATATCGATATTCATTTTTAGGCCTTTTCTTTTTTTGCCGGAGCGGCGCTCTTTTTTACCTGGCGCGGGTGGCGCTTTTCTTTTT
>JAZUEA010000579.1:0-3786 GCA_045639945.1 Myxococcota bacterium | reverse complement strand
GCGAACGGGAACTTGCCGCCCCGTGTACCCAAGAAGATGGCACCCGCCGACGAAGTGCTGCTGGGATTCATGGCCTGCATCGGCATGCCAGGCACCGTTGAAAGCGGCGTCCAAGCGCTCGTGCGCGGATTTGCATCAAGCACAGCCTGCGAACCAATCGCGCCTGCGACACGGCCATCGGGAGAACCAAAGTTGCCGTTCGCGCCGATCGAGCGAATCGAATTGCGACCAACTTCAGCAAAGCGAACTTCAAGCTGAACCTGCTGCTTTTCCTTAACTTTCAGCAAGTTAATCACGTTCGGCTGAACACCCAACGCTGCAATCGACGGGCTTTGCAAGTAACCAAGTGCAACCTGCTCTGCTTCAACAACAGCCGGAGCACTGTCGACTTCGCCGGAAAGCACCAACGCGCCACCCACCGCTTTGGCCGTAATGTCTTGGCGCGGGAACATCTGCGCGAGTTCGCTCTGAATCGCTTGTGCCGGCAGTGTCACCTTCACGAGCCATTCGTTGCGATCAGCGCCGCCAAAAAGGATCAAGTTGGTTTCGCCCACGCGACGACCAATCACAAGCAAGCCACCGCCGGCCGAAGTCACATCTGCGATTTCAGGATCGGTCAGCGTCACCTGGCCAAAGCTGCCACCCAAATTCACAATGGTCGAACCACCCAACGCGACTTCGATGACTTCCGGACCTTCGTGTTGAGCAAACGCCACGCCGCCCAACGACAAAGCCGCCAAACAGCTCATGAAAAAAGTGGATACGAGCTTGAACATCAGTGAGCTCCCAGATTAATCGTCTTCGTTCCACCGTTGTAAGACGGCGCTAAATCAGGACTTTGCGAATTATCAGAAGCAGGAGCGGGGCGGCGAATGCGTGCGGCTGAAGCCGTTGCACGACGAGCACGCGATTCTTCTTCGAGCTGCTCGCGCGCCGCTTCAACTTCTTCAGGATTGGCCACGCCCAACAACTCGTAAGGCGCTACACCAAAAGTTTCCGCCACGCCCTGATCTTGAGCATTACGTAGAACCAGGTCGATCTTGCCTTCACGGCTTGCGAGCGCGAGAACTTCTGATTCCTCAGGCGTAACCAGCAACGTCACAATCGTTTTGTCGGAGTCGCCCTTTTTCTTTTCACGAGCCGCCGCCAACATCACGATATCAACTGCGCCGTCGACCGCCAAAACACGAACTTGCTGCAAAACAAGCTTGGTGGTCGAACCTTGACGCCCCATGCCCATCGTATTTTTGACAGTGGTCAAAACGTCGACCATTGCACCGGGGTACACCAACTGCGCAGTCGAAACCCACTTATCAACCGGCAACGGGAATGCGCGGAAATCTTTCGGCACCAACGACGCCATGCCGGTACCAATTTGCGCAGACGCCAAACGCGGCGAGAGGATCGGTTCGCCCGGCAAAATCGCACTCACGGCAACACGCGGGTTCGGTCCTAAGAATTCGTCCTTCGATTTGAAGTGGCCTTCTGGAATCGAAGAAACCGGAAACATCGCGATGGAAAGATGTTCGTCGGTGATGCGTTCGCTTGCCTGGATGGCTTTTTTGGCGACAACGACTGGTGCAACCTGTTCAGACGCATACTGACTATTGCTAAGCCAGTTCACGCCAAGCGCAATGGTTGCAAACGTCAGCACCAAAGCGCCAATGGTAAAACCAACCGCTCCAAATCGCGATGCACGCACGCTGCCTCTTTGAGGATTCATTGGTCTCCTAGCGCCGCATTAACGATATAGCGGCATCGTGGATTGGGCTTGCAGGGGGAACATCAAAGCGGGTTGTCCCCCACGCGCCTGTTCTTGATTGACAAAACCAGCCAACGGGCCACCGGTATAATCGCACGTCGCCTGAACGCGAAGTGTATTTACACCAGACACCATATTAGTAGTGGGATTAATGGTAATTGCTGCACACATTGGACGAGCTCCAACGCGCAAATCAGCAAGTCGGTTTTGAACCATTAGAGATGCACAGTTTTCGGCTGTGCCATTTGGTCCAGTCACTACAGAACACGCTCGCGCAGCTTCACTCACAGCAGAGGTGAGTCGGTGGCGAACCACCATGGATTGAGAAATGACCAGGCTGCCCAACGTAATCAAAAGAAAACTGGGCAACACAAGTGCAAATTCCAAAGCCGCAGCGCCTTTTGACTTTTTCCGAGTAGAAGCAGGCTTCATGCAAAAGCACCTTTCGGCCAAAGAGCAGCCACTGCTGCACCTAACGAAAAAGCAAGCGCCATGGGGACCATCCGCATCTGTGGCGCTCTGTTCGAATCGTGATTTCGATTTTTTGAAACGCGCACCACAAGCATATAAATCAGAGCCAAAAGTCCGCCCAAAGCAACGCCGTAGAGGAACATCCACGCGGCAGGCTCTGGACCAAGCCAACAACCTAGAGCCATCACGAGTTTCGCGTCGCCCCCCTTATAAAGACGCAATACAAAAGGAAGGAGAACGACGAGAAACGCGGTCAACGCACCTAAAAGACCTGTTGCCAGACCTGAAAATCCGTGCGTTGCAAATTGAACAATGACCCCAGAAATGGCAATGCCTAGATTTAATTCGTTTGGCACTCGCCGTGAGGAAAGATCCCAATCACTCGCAACGATAAGGGCGATCCAAAAGAGCGCACCTAACGCGCCAAATCCGAGGTCAAAATTCAAGAATTAGTTACCCGCACCAGAAACAGCGTTACCCGCGCGAGTAAACATTTCGCTGATAGAGCTTCCGAAGAAGCGCAAAGCTGCGATGATGGCAACACCAACCAAAGCGGCGATCAAAGCATATTCAACGGCAGTAGCAGCTTCATCTTCGTGGCGAAGACGCTGAAGTAAATTACGCATGGGACACTCCTTTTTTGGGGATTTGCAAATGTGCTCATCCCACGTGGTAAAGTACCGACACTCTACCCCAGCTTGAACCCCAAACCAAGATAAGCCACACACGTTTTTTTGAATTTTGAAAAAATTAAATACAAACGCGTAATGTGCTGAAAAATAACGATTACCTGCGTTTTGTTTTATTGCTTTTGGGAGGTTCTATCGCCTCTAACACCGAAAGCTCACGCAGATAATCATAAACAGCAGCCACATAGTTGGGCGAAGCTTGAGAAATTAAAGTCAAAAGCTCTGCAGTGAGCGCTTCTACGTTGTACGGACCACGCTCAATCGGTGCATCGCTCACTTCAAACGCTTCACCGAAATCTGCAGCACTTACAGCGGAATCTGCGGTGATTGACTCGGTTTGAGTGTCTGCAGATTCAGCTGTAATATGTTGATTTTGCTCAGTTTTTTCCACGAGAGCCGATCTTTGCGACGAGTTCGCGAAGCACTTTCGCAGCCAACACGGATGAGCAACCCGTGGGATCCCACTCCGGCGCCAACTCAACGATATCTGCGCCCACCAAGCGTTCGGCGGGAATCACAGCGAGCATGGCGGCAAAGTCGGTCCAGAAAATTCCACCGGGCTCAGGCGTACCCGTGCCAGGGAAAGCCGCCGGATCAAACACATCGAGATCGATGGTCAAGTGGATCGGGCGGTTCGGACGCGCTTCCAAGGCAGCTTTCAAAACTTCTGCGCGCGGCGCCAAAAGGCGGCCAGATTCGCGAAGTTCACGAAATTCCTCGGGCGTACCAGAGCGAATGCCGATTTGCAAAAGTCCATCAGGACCAACGGCATCCAAACAACGACGCATCGCGCACGCGTGACTGTTCTTGGAGCCCAAGTAGGACTCGCGCAAGTCGGCATGTGCGTCGAACTGCAGAACCAGC
>JAZUEA010000578.1:0-6288 GCA_045639945.1 Myxococcota bacterium | reverse complement strand
CATTCTTCTTGATGCACAGCAAATCTGCATCTTTTATATATATAGGATCATCAGATGGTACCAAATAAGGAATGCCTATTGTACCGCCGCCAGTAATCAAAATATCATCTTTCTGCATTTTCCCTGATTTTGCTGACAACTTCTCATACAATTCATAAGAAATGTATGCTTTGCCGCGAGAATTTTCTACTCCATTATGAAAGGAAATCAAATCACTTGATCTCCAAAACGGAACACCTTCTTGAGTCCATTCGTGTTTATGAACTCTTGATGCAGAAAAAACATTTGTAAATTCGCCTATTTTTAAATGAGGAACATCCCGCTGAAAGTCAAACAACTTGGTTTTATACCACTCATACTGCTATCGTCGAGCTTGCAGCTCCGCTTGCAGCTCCGCTTGCAGCTCCGCTTGCAGCTCCGTGAAGTTGTCCAAGATACGGACAATTTCACTCTGCACCTCAAGGGGAGGGACTGGAACCTTGACTGATTTAAAATCTCCACCTGTGAACTTTGGAATATTACCGTGAATATAAGGAGATACGTCCACGGTCTGAATAAAGTGATACAAGAAGCGTAACAACACGCCTTTTCCTTCAGCAATAATATGAGCGTGATTATTGACCCATATCTTACCTTCAGCCCAGTTAACAACAGGTCTGCCTGTAGGAGTTATAACACTTCCATCCTCACCAACAAGTACAAAGGTCCCATCAAAAATATAGTCAGACACATAGTCCTGAATACCATTAGCACCATAGTATGGGAACTCTCCACTTTCACGGGCGGCTTTTGTTACAGGCTTTCTTTTTCTATCGAGGACTTCACAACAATCCTCCAGTGCTTTATACTCCACACCATCCGGGCATAACTCACGAATCAGCTCATCTAATTTACTCATACCTTATCCCTCAATCTCTGCAATGATTGCATCGATCTCTGCACGCAGTTTGGCTTCACGAGCGACAATCTCCGCAATCTCAGCATTCAGCTTTACAATATCGACCTTTTCTCTTGTATCTTCTGCCTCAACGTAAGTGGATACGGAGAGATTGTAATCATTACCGGCGATCTCATCATAGCTTGCAAGATGGCTGAAGTGCGCATCCTCCTTCCGCTCGGCAAAGGTGGCAACGATGCGATCCATGTTCTCAGCGGTCAGCTTGTTGTTATTGGTGACCTTGATGCACTCGTTGGTCGCATCGATGAACAGTGTCTTACTGTCATTCTTGCCGCGCTTGAGCACCATGATGCAGGTCGCAATGGAAGTACCGAAGAACAGATTGCTCGGCAGCTGAATCACGCAGTCAACAAAGTTGTTATTGATGAGATACTTGCGGATCTTTTGCTCTGCGCCGCCACGGTACATGATACCGGGGAAGCAAACGATCGCAGCCGTACCATTTGGTGCAAGCCAGCTGAGGGCGTGCATGATAAAGGCCAGGTCTGCCTTGCTCTTAGGCGCCAGCACACCCGCCGGAGCAAAACGAGGATCGTTGATGAGCAGAGGGTTATCATCGCCGGGCCACTTGATGGAATAAGGCGGATTGGAAACGATGAGTTCAAAGGGCTCATCATCCCAGTGCGCCGGTGCAAGCAAAGTGTCCTCGCAGGCAATATCAAACTTATCAAAGCCGATATCGTGCAGGAACATATTGATACGGCAAAGGTTGTAAGTCGTGATATTGACTTCCTGACCATAAAAGCCGTTGCGGATAGCATCCTTGCCAAGAATCTTCTCTGCCTTCAGAAGAAGAGAGCCGGAACCACAGGCCGGATCGTAGACCTTATTAATTTCAGTCTTGCCAACCGTGCCAAGGCGAGTGAGCAACTCGGATACATCAGCAGGGGTAAAGAACTCGCCGCCGGATTTGCCTGCATTGGAGGCATACATGGTCATGAGATATTCGTAAGCATCGCCGAATGCATCAATATCATGCTGCTTGACATCGCCCAAATTCATATCAGCAACACCGTAGAGGAGCTTGACCAGCTTCTCATTGCGCTTCGCAACGGTAGCGCCCAGCTTGTTGCTGTTGACATCGAAGTCATCGAACAGGCCTGAGAACTGACCTTCGGAAGAAGTGCCCTTTGCAGACTCCTCAATATGGCGAAAGATGCGTTCCAGCGTTTCGTTCAGGTTCTCATCATTCTGTGCCTTAGCCTTCACATTGCAGAACAGCTCAGAAGGCAGAATAAAGAAGCCTTTTTCATTGACAAGGCTTTCTCTTGCTTCTTCGGCCTCATCGTCAGGCATAAACGCATAATCAAAGTCGGTATTACCGGACTCGGCCTCACCGTTGTTGATATAACTGGTGAGATTCTCGGAAATATAGCGATAGAACATGGTGCCAAGCACATAGTTCTTAAAATCCCAGCCATCAACTGCACCGCGCAGTTCATCTGCAATGGCCCAAATGGCGCGGTGCAGTTCGTCTCGTTCCTGTTCTTTCTTGGTATCAATTGCCATTCGTTATGCCCTTAAGCTTTTTAAATAAGCTTTATAATATCGACAATTTTGCAGCAAAGATATCTACAAATTTTCACCAAAATAACCGCTTGCGCATCTAACATAATCGATCATGCTTTTCAACTTGTAATCCTCAAGATTTATATTTTTATCTATACCTATTTTTCTTATCAATGCTTGCTTTTCAACCTGTTGCTCTATGTTTCAACAGTAAAATAACTAAAAAAACACATATAAAAGTAACCTGCAGGTCGTTATTCAATGAAATTTAATCTTGTTTACTCACCAAACAGGAAGCAGGCGAGTGGTGATTTAAAAAAATAACTGCTGAGTTGTCACTTTTTGATCCCTCATCACAAGGGGTAGAAAGTGGGTCTAGAAGCTTTCCAAAGGCACTTTGCAAGGGGTAGAAAGAGGGTCTGAAAGCCTTCCAAAGGCACTTTGCAAGGGGTAGAAAGAGGGTCTAGAAGCTTTCCTAAGGCACTTTGCAAGGGGTAGAAAGAGGGTCTAGAAGCTTTCCCAAGGTACTTTGCAAGGGGTAAAACCCACAGCAGAAAATTTTTGTGCAACAGAAAAAAGATTTGAACGCACATGATAAACAGTTTACAACTTTGATCGTAACTAATTTAACCGCAACCAATTGGTTGCTCATGTGTAAGAGGAGGCCATGTCAACGATTACACGATTTACTTATAGCAAGCTTCGTCGTGAAGAGCAGCGTTCGTTCAATCGGCGCATGATGCGCATTATTGAAGAAACATTTGGTGCCGACACGAAGCACTTTGCTGAATTTAAATCGAATGCCGACAAAATGGCAGAGATTTTGGGCCGTAAAGGTTCGCTTGAAAGCACCTCTCTTGCAGAACTTGACAAAACTGCAGATGGTGCTTGGACCGGTCTTTACTATGCTCTTCAGGCAACAATACGCCATCCCGATGCTGCTGTTCGTGAAGCGGCCAGCATTGTGAATGCTGTTTTTGAAAAGATCAAAAAGCCGATCAACTTAAATTACGATCAAGAATACGGCGCGCTCCAGACCTTGCTTGAAATGTTAAGCAAGCTCGATGCCTCCGTCTTGACCACCGCTCGCGTTGATGAATATGTTGCTCACCTTCAGGCGAGCGTTTCGGCCTTTATTACTGCAAGCGATATCGTCGACGACATCAAAGCCAAGCGCATTGCTGGCGAAATGAAAGAAGCCGCCAACGGCTGCAGCTCTAACTGGATCGCCCTTTGCAAGTACATCGAAGCCATGGCCGATATTGATAATGCAGAAGCCATCGAAGCCGTCAAACGCCTCGACGCAATTACTTCTGCCATTAAACTCCGCCTCGAAATGCGCAAAACCACTAAAGACACAACCAACATCATCGATGACATCGCCTGATTCATTGGCCTTTAGAGCTTAAATCCACAATCTCAATCCTCAATGAAATGCTTTTTAGAGAGTAAACTCTAAAGGAAGACTCAACTGCGTTGGATTGTCCGCATCATTGGGATTAAAAAGGTCATAACCTGTAACGCCTAGCAGCCGAACTTTGACGTTTAAGTCGAACTCTTTGAGTAATTCTTGGGCAACTTGATCTAATTCATGATCATTATCGGTTGGTGTTGCAAGTCGACGCTGACGACTTTCTGTTTTAAACTCAGCTGTTTTGAGCTTAACGCGAAGTCCTTGAACCTTAATACCAGAAATATGAAGCCGGCGCAGAAATTCGTTTGTTACTTTATGCAAATGCTCGCGCAAAGTGCTTTCACCTTGCAAGTCATCTGGAAATGTTGTTTCTGCACCGAGACTTTGCCGAATGCGTTCGGGCTCTACTTCGCGCGGATCGATATTATGCGAGAATGAATGGAACATGAGCCCCATCGATCCAAACTCTCGATAAAGCACGTGCGGCGATGTGCGCGCGATATCTCCGATTGTTTTATACCCAGCTTCAATTAGTTTCGGCGCAGTCTTTGGCCCTGCACCCCAAAGTCGCGAAATGGGTAATGGATCTAAAAACTGTTGAGCCTCGTTTGGCCTTACAACCGTTAATCCGTTCGGTTTTTGATAATCAGATGCGATCTTCGCCAAGAATTTTGTATCTGAGATGCCCACAGAAACCGTCAGATGCACAGCATTATAGATTGCTGCTTTAATCGATTGCCCCAGAGCCTCGGGAGATGGAAAGTTCATGTAACATTCTGTGAGATCGATGAAGGCTTCATCACAACTGAGAGGCTCAATTTTAGGACTGAAGCTTGCAAACACGCTCATGATTCGCGCTGAAACTTCATGGTATCGATGCATTCGCGGTTCTCGCACAACTGCATCGGGGCAGAGTCGAAGCGCTGTGGACATAGGCTGCGCGCTATGAACACCGAATTGACGCGCAACGTAATTGGCGGTGCTTACAACGCTTCTTTTGCCTTTGCCCCCCACGATCAAAGGTCGCTTTGCAAGCCACGGCGCGTCGAGCATCTCGACCGAGGCAAAGAAAGCGTCCATATCTGCGTGTGCAATGACTTTATTCCACATGGTTTTTGAGCATAGCGCGAATCAATTTAAAATAACAGATGTCCAGTGTGCGCTTGCTGTGAGCATTCTCATTGCACAGTGTCGCTGCAAGTGGTACCGAAGACCGCGTTGGAGGTTTTGATGCGCCGTTTTTCCGTATTACTCGTGTATTTGCTGGCTTCATGCCAAGCTGATTTGGAAGTGAAGTGTGAAAGTGACGATGAGTGTTCGCTGGGTCGAAAATGTCGCGGACATTACTGCGTTGCTGTGGACGATGCTGGCAATTTGCTTGATGATATTGATGATTTAGAGGACCAGGATGACGCAAGCGTTGAAGAAACGACGTGGTGCGCGCCCACTGATCCGAATAAATTGCCCGAAACTCCTGGCAATGTGTGCAAGACTGGTCAACCGCTCGCATGTAATGGAAAAAGTATGGGGCGTTGCGTGACTTCATGCGACAAATCTCTTTGTGCTGCGCCGATTTGTAACGCTCCAATGGGCGCAATTACGAATGAGACATCCTTTGATGAGTATTGCGAGCCGGGATTCTTGCCACTCTTTTGCAACAATCAGCCACATGGCTGCATAGAAGAGGAAAACTGCTTCATGATGGCGGCTTATCGCTGCAAAATGTAGTGTGAACTTTTAATATGAAACTCGTTGTATTGCTGGCTCTCATTTCTTGCTGTGCGATTTTGATGACAGGCTGCACAGCTAAGTATGGCCGATTGCCGTCTGGCGCGCGTTTAGAGCGAGTGAAGCGTTCGCCAAACTACCGTGATGGCTCGTTTCAGAACTTAGAGCCCACCCAAATGATGCAAGGTGGCTTCTTTTCGTGGATTTCGGATTCTTGGTCCGCGAAAAATAAGCGACCTTCGTCGCCGCTTCCGGTTGTTAAAACGGATTTAAGTCATTTGCCTGAAACGGATTTTGTGATTTGGTTCGGGCATTCGTCTTATTTGCTGCAGATTGACGGCGTTCGATTTCTAATAGATCCGGTTTTTGTAACGGGTTCACCGGTTTGGTTTGCGAATCAGTCATTTGAAATGACTTATCGGTATTCGCCGGCTGAGATGCCTGAAATTGATTACTTGGTGATTTCACACGACCATTGGGATCACTTGGACTATGAAACGGTCACGCAACTCCGCAAAAAGACTAAGAAAGTTTTGTGTCCGTTGGGCGTTGGTGAGCATTTCGAACGTTGGGAATTTCCGCAGGAACAGCTGATCGAGCTTGATTGGAACGAGTCGGCTGCATTTGAAAATGGCACGTTGTATTGCACGCCGCAGCGACATTTTTCGGGCCGATTGTT
>JAZUEA010000577.1:0-5681 GCA_045639945.1 Myxococcota bacterium | reverse complement strand
CGAAAGCTGAAGCCGAAAAGAAGGCGGCAGAAGAAGCCGCGAAAGCTGAAGCTGAAAAGAAGGCGGCAGAAGAAGCAGCGAAGGCGGCTGCGGCAAAAGCGGCGGCACCAAAGGTTGAAGCGCCGAAAGGTCCGAGTGCGGCAGACAAGGTCAAGGAAGGCCAAGATGCGGTGCGCAGTGGCAATTTGGCGGCTGCAAAGGCGGCGTTTAGCGAGGCGGCTCGTTTGGATGGGCGTTCGGCTTCGGCGTTTGCGGGGTTAGGCGATGTTTCGTTCCGCGAAAGCAAGTTTGACGAGGCGGTCCAGAACTACGAGAAAGCGGTTCGTTTTGCGTCGCGCAATGATTCTTACTTGGTAAAGCTTGGCTTGGCGCACTTCAAGAAGAGCTCGTTCGCTCAGGCGCAGGGCTATTTTGAAAAGGCGCTTTCCATCAATCCGAACAACGCCGAAGCGGAACGCTATCTCAAAGCCACACAAAAGAAACTCGGCCAATAATCTCCTAACTCCCTAAAATTATTCACTAAATGAGATGTGCAGCGCTTGCCTAATAAAGCGCAGTGCATTTGTGCGCTTTGGATAATGCGCTACAAGTCTATGATTTTTAAGGATTTTAGTGTTCGGAGATGGCGGAGGAACGATTGGACATGAAGCTTGAAGAGTCAGGTGTTTGCGTGAGGCGCTCTACGCGGATGGCGTATTCGTCGTAGCCTTTTTCGTACGCAAGATCGATGAAGCTGCGGCGCAGTTCATTGATCTCGTCGTTGTGGCGGCGAACGTCGTGGCGCAAATCTTCTGCCTGAATGAGCGGCACGTCGACTTCAAACCACTGATCTTGCGCCGCGAACGACCACGCGAGACCAAGTGCGGCGTTAAATTCGAGCACGTACAAATTGCCGCGTGCGCCTTTGTTGACCTCTTCAAAGTATTGCTGAGCTTGAACGGGGTCGTTGGCTCTCCAGGCGCAAAGTCCTAATTCATGACGAATTTCAAGGGCTTCCACCTCAAGACTTTCTTCTTGAGCAATCTGGAGCAGATTTAAGAAGGTGTCGGTCGCTTGTTCCAGACGCCCTTCTTGGCGCGAAAGAATGGCCAGCGCCTTGCGAGCTGCCATTTCTTCGGGCTTGAGTTCGCCGGCAAGAGCGCTTTCTAAGCTCGATTCGAAAGATTGGTACGCTGAGCGATACTGGTGCGCGCGTAAGTAGTACTGCCCAAGCGAGAAATGGGCATCGGCGCGTGCACGTGGATCGCCGGAGACTCGAGCAAAGCGAAGTGCGTCCCAAAGCCAGCGTTCGGCGTTGGAAACATTGTCGTTGCGCAGGCACAAAAGGCCAATGCGACTGGCAGCGCGGGCGGCGAGAGCAGGTAAGTCGGCGCCGCGAGCGATGTCTACGACGGTTTTTGCCAGATTTTCAGCTTCGTGCAACTGGCCGGATTGTTCACATGCCTCGCTGCAAATCAGGTGGACAAGTCCGCGCTCTTCTGGCGTAAAAGTTGGGTCTTTGTCGTTCCATTCGATGAGGCGACGAGTGAATGAAGCGGCGTGGCTCATCATGCCGGAGCGGCAAAGTCGTTCAGCACCTTCAAGACCAAGGCGGAGCGCTTTTTCGTGCTGCTCGCCGTCCCACAAGTGGCGCGCCACGACTTCGACTTCAATGCCAGTGTGATCTTTACGCGCGCGACCGGCTTTGATTTTTGCGGCGGCCAAGTTGAGCGCGACAAAGTTTGGCATGGAGCGACAAATCTGGCGCAACTGCGTGCGAACCAAATCGTGCGAGAAACGCCAGCGACCTTCGCCTTGCTCCACACACAAACCGGCGTGAATGGCTTCTTCGATGTAGCTTTCGAGCTCTTCTTCGGTTGTGGGCAGCGGCAGTGGATTGGGCACATCTGGTACAGCGCAGAGTCGCAAGAGAGGACGCGTGGTAAACGACCGACCAAGCAACGTGGAGCGAACGAGAATGCTGCGCAGAATTTCGCCGTGTTCACCGCGAGTTGCTTGCTCGATGCGCTCTTGAAGCACTGTGCTCGGATCGATCGGCGCAGAGCTGAGACCTTCGCTTTCGACAAAGGCACGAATCGACTCAAGCGCGATGAGCGGATTTCCGGCCGCTGAAATACTGGCCGCTTCAGCAATGCCCGGCGGCAGCTGTGCCAAACTTTCGAGCGAAGGTGCCAAATCAAACGGCGGAATCGGACCAAGCTCAATGTGGTCGGTTTTGGTCAACTCAAGCAGCGAATTGCGCATTTGTTGCACAGAAGGACGCAACCCCGGCCTCATGGTGACAACAACAAGAAGATGCTCTAACCCCTTGGTATTAATGAGCTTTTGAATTAATCGGAGTACACGACCTTCAGGCGACCAGTGCGCATCTTCAGCCTGGAAGAGCATTGGGCCTTCCAATGCAAAGTGCTGTAATAATTGATAAAATGCGTTGTTGGTCTGCTGTTGCGTTTGTTCGCCGTGCTCACCAAAAAGTGCATCGTAAGCGAGCTCACAAAGGCCAGGATCGGAAAATGCCTGCTGCAGCATTTTGGGCGCTTCTTCGCGAGTTAGCGTGGGCGCTCCAATGTAGCGAAGAATGCCTTGTCGCAAGCCAGCATCGGTGGTCTGCGGATCGCTCCGGGCGATCAACGTTCGCATTTCGCCGGCTTCCGCAACGTTTTCGCGCAACCAGTCTGCTAAACGGCTTTTTCCAAATCCTGCATCGGCTTCAATGATGACCAAGCGCGGACCGGCGCCAGCAAGAGCCAGATCGGCGGCATGACGCAACACTGCACGCGCTTGTGCTCGACCGGCCAGCGGTGGTTCACGAAGGTGAATGAGACCTGTGCCCGTGGGACCAACAACCGGCGAAATCGTGCCGCGGTCGTAGGTGATGTCATCGTCGTCAGCCCACAAATCACCAAATTCCGGCGCGCTGAGCGGCAGCGGTTCCGGCATGGGTGCCAAAGCTTGAAGCGCTCGACGAACTCCAGCGACCGAGTGGAATCGCTTAACCGTCGATTTCTCAAGTAGGCGTAAAACAATTGGAATCAGGCCTTGCGGCGCTTCAACATCTGGACGGATTTTAAGATCCGGCAAAGGTGTGCGCTGGTGGTGCGACAGCAAATTGCGGCCGTGGAAAGGCAAATCACCAGTGAGAATCTCAAACAGAATGACGCCCAAAGAATAGAGATCGGTCCACGGACCGGAAGCTGCAACGTCGCCGGAAGCGGCTTCTGGCGCGATGTATGCCGGTGTGCCTTCAATGCGGCGCGTTGCTTTTTCGGCATCGTGCAGTGCAAGTGCAATGCCGAAATCGAGAATCTTGACCGAGCCCGGGCCCACCATGTCTGGCATGATGATGATATTGCTGGGCTTCAAGTCGCGGTGGATCATGTCGCGCGCGTGAGCATGCGCCAGACCCGAAAGCAGGTTGTCGAGCACGTTCCACAGCTGAGCCCAACGCCAAGGGCCTGTGATGTATTCGTGCAGCGACGTGCCAGGAACATACTCCATCGCCAAAAATGGCGAGCCGGCCGGAGTGCGTCCGTAGTCAAAAATTTTAATGATCGAGGCGTGGTCCAATCGGGCCATGGCGCGCACTTCGCGGTTGAATGAGCGCTCCGACGTGCCTTTGCGATCGGCATGAGTGTTGAGAATCTTGATGGCGCACTGCCCCTGATTCACGAGACTTGTCGCGAGATAGACTGCACCCATCGAGCCTTCGCCGAGGTCGAGGCGAAATTCGTAGGCGTCTGGGAAATCGTCAGGACGCATCTTTGTACTCACTCCAGCGCGACGGGTCGGAACGCCGCGCTGGTAAAAACTCGTAACAGATTGAAATTACAGCAGGTTCGCTGCAAGTTCAGCGAGCGGAGAACGCTCACCCTTGGCCAACGTGACCGTACCCGCAATGGGTTGGTTTTGGAACTTATTCACCAAGTGAACAAGGCCATTGTTGGCGGAATCGACGTAAGGGTTGTCGATTTGGTAGGGGTCGCCCGTGAAAACCAGCTTGGTACCTTCGCCGGCGCGGGTGATGATGGTTTTCACTTCGTGCGGCGTTAGGTTCTGCGCTTCGTCAATGATGAGATACTGCTTTGGAATCGAGCGGCCACGAATGTAGGTGAGCGGCTCAATCTCAAGGAAGCCCATGTCGAACATGGCTTCGTGACCACGACCATCGCGGCGTGCGTTCTTGTTGAGCGAGAGCAAAAGGTCGACGTTGTCGTGGATAGGCTTCATCCACGGATCAAACTTTTCTTCAATGGTTCCAGGCAAGTAGCCTAAATCACGACCCAACGGGAAGATTGGGCGCGACACCAAAACTTTTTGATAGACGTTTTCGTCGGTAACCTTGGACAGGCCTGCAGCAAGCGCGAGCAAGGTCTTGCCGGTACCCGCTTTGCCAATGAGCGTGACCAACTGGACGGAGTCGTCCAAAAGCAAGTTGAGGGCGTAGGCCTGCTCTTTGTTGCGAGAGGTGATGCCCCAAACCGTGCCTGGGCGCTTGGGGAGCGGCTTCAATTTTTGAGCGATGCTATCAAAGCGGCAAAGCGCGGTGTGGTTTGGATTTTGCTGTTCGCGCAAGAGCACGAATTCGTTCGCGTTAAAGGTCTGATCCGCGAGTTCAACGCCCTCTTTGTAAGCGGCTTCGATGATGTCGCTTTCAACGTCGAGTTCGCGATGACCTTCGTACAAGTCCGAAATCTCAACAGAATCCGGATCGTAATCTTCGGCACGCAAGCCCAAAACGTCGGCACGAATGCGGAGGTTTGCATCTTTGGTCACAAAGATGACCTGAGGTGCGCCGGCGATGGTCTGGTAGCGCTGGTGAATTTCGAGCGCCGTGCGAAGGATGAGGTTGTCGTAGTCGTCGCGATGAGCAAAGACGTTTGACTTTTGATCGTTGGAGTGAACGAAGGCGACGCGAACAGTGCTGCCGCCATCGACGGGAACGCCTTCGCGAATGTCGCCTTTGGTGCGGAGTTCGTCGATTTCTCGAGAGAACTCACGGGCATTGCGCCCAAGTCCGGACATGTCTTTCTTAAAGCGATCGAGCTCTTCGATCACGTAGATCGGCAAGACGATATCGCTGTCCACAAACCGAAAGATCACGCGCGGCTCGTGAAGAATGACGTTGGTGTCGAGAACGTAGCAGGTGCGCATGGAGGACCTCACTGACAGGGGTTACGGGTGGACTGAGAGGTTGGCATAAGCGACAACGCGGTCGCGGCCGCCCTCTTTTGCGGCATATAGGGCTTGGTCGCCACGGGCGATCAGCTCTTTTTTAACTTGAGCGTCGTCGGGGTAAATCGAGACGCCAAGAGACAAAGTCAATTGGACGGGACCTGTGTCGTGCTCGAATCGCAAAGCAGCGACTGCGTTGCGGACACGTTCAGCCAGCCTGAAGGCACCGTCCAGTGATGCTTCTTCGAGCAGCAGGGCGAATTCCTCGCCTCCGTAGCGCGCTGCCAAATCGACTTTGCGAACGGCACTGCCCAAAACGTTGGCCACTCCGCGAAGAACAATGTCACCAAACGGGTGGCCGTAGGTGTCGTTCAATCGCTTGAAGTGGTCGATATCACAAAGAATAAAGGCAACTCGGGTTTTGCGGCGATCGGCTCTCGAAATCATTTGGTCGAGCGTTTCTTGGAACACTCGGTGGCAAGCGAGGCCAGTCAAACCGTCGATGGTTG
>JAZUEA010000576.1:0-6301 GCA_045639945.1 Myxococcota bacterium | reverse complement strand
CGTGATCTTCGATGTGCAACGTCCATGGACCACGAGCTTGCGTACCAGCCCATGAATCGCTGCGGAAAAGTTTGCCATTTGGCATGGACACAGCCTTCGCGTCATTCGCAGCATCCTCACGCACAAACGATTTCACGTTTTCGCGATAATGGAGGATTTCGCTTTGAGACTTGTGTTCCAGGCGAATCACCAAATCCTCAGGATGCTCGTGTTCCAACTCGACATAGACTTCCAAGTGGCGCACGCGGTGATCACGGAACACATCCAAAACGCTATTTAAAACGCCAGGTTGCGATTTTCCTTCGACCGACACTGCATCCGGCAACAGTTCATTCTTTGCACGCGTGTAAGTCGTACGCTTCAAAGTCGTGGCGGTTGGATATCCCGAAATCGGCATGCCAGAGAGAATCGACAAACCATACAACGTGCCGGAATTGTCCTTCTCTTTATCCTCTAAGTGCAGCGTCCATGACCATTTTCCGTTCTTTGTACCTTTGGCAAAGTAGGGGCTTAAATCATAACTCAGACGATATTCAGAATTACAATTTCGCACCGGCTCATCGTCATCTTCGAGCCGCATTACACAACCGCTGCCACCAATTTGATCGCGTAAAATCACCGACGAATCCGCTTTGCTCGCATCAGCCTGCGTAAGCGAATAAGTCAAATCGCCCACATAGGAATGCTCCAAATCGAGCAAGGCAGACAAATGGGTCAGCGAAGTTTTCTCGGAAAGCGACATCAAAACATTCTGACCTTTGGGATTCGCATCCGGAACGGGCACGCTGTTTTGGTTGCTCACCAGTGCGAATTTTTCACCGCGATCCCCTTGCGCCGAAAGCTGAGCTAAACGCGGAACGATCAACTGCGACAAACGCGGATTGGTTTCACTAATACCTACAGGAACCCACATTGCCGTTGGATTCATTACAACGGTCTTGCCGTTCGGCGACTTCCATGTGCCGTATCCGTTCGCCGTATCTTCTACGCCACTGCGAATGTTACCGTTCTCATCGAGCACTAAGAAGTAATTATAACGGACAGTTCTCGTGTAATTTTCGAGCTTTTCCGCGAGAGCACCTCGAGCATCTTTTGCTGCAGGTGCCACAAAATCAACATCCGTGGTCACATGATAGAACTTCGAACCCGCTGTCAGAGACTGTGACAGCGCCGATCGATCCACCTCTTCTAAGTGAACAATTCGATAACCGTAGACAGGAAGAGCGCGAACATCGGCACCTCCAAACTCAACAGCGAACGGACGCTCCGCGACGCCCAGCATGTTCACCAACGCCAAGTGGAAATCACCCGGTGTTGCACCTGAGCAATGTGAAAGCACATTCGTAAACGACGTCGATTCACGCGAAACTTCGAGTCCGTGGCAGTTGCCCGAAAGATGAATGGCCGCTGCGTTGGAATAATGAGCCGACAACAAGGCTTTGATATCACTTCCGGAAAACACCACACCTGCATTGGTGGTTACCGAACCGTAAGGCTCTGGCACTGAAAGCGCAGCGGCCGTCCAGCCAACGCTGAAATCGCGCACATCACCGACTTTGTTGAGGCCGTCCATTTCGCCGGTGCACTCATCAATGTCTGTATTTTTGTTGTCGTCGTAGCCGTTACGCAGGAAGTACAAGCCACGATTGCGATGTTCCCAATCAGCAACCGAGCCCAACTTGGAGTAGTAGGCATCGCGGTGGTTGGTCAAAACGCCCGTTCGAGTGTCGCAATCGAGGGCAAAATCGATCGGCAATTCGCTCGATGGACGCCAATCGCTAAAAGCCTTGTCATACTTTTCCGCCGGCGAAAGCACATCGCTCACCGTTGCGTACATTCCAGAGCAAGTAGGACAAATATCGCCCACTTCCATGGAGCGGCTATTGATGCCGTCTTCAGACCAACGCCACGGATTAGAAGGCCACGGGCCCGTTACAGAAGCACTTGCGATATCGGACAACTCATCGAAATTCTTGGTGAATTCGATATTGAAACGAGCATAGTTCTGAACATCAGGAACTGGCCGTTCCGCTTTCGGCATTGCGTCCTTGGTAAAAGCCTCTTCAACGTCCTGCTTCTTTTCATCACAGGCAGTCAAACCAAGAGCGGCCGTCAAGACAACCATCCACAAGTGCATTTTTTTCATACGGGCCTCCGCCGCGGCAAGTCGCGGCAGCGCGATTTAGAATGTAATTGCTTGAAAGTGCAAGGAGTTCGGTAGAAATCACACAAACCCGCGTCTTCTTTGATCTATGAAACATGGTCAGAGCAAATTTTGCATGCTAAGAAAGGCTCTTCACACGAAATTGCACGAGGTCATTCGTGATCAGCGCACCAGAACTCCCCTCTCCTCGCGCTCGAATTGGTAGCGCAAGTCTCTTTCCTGAACTTAAAGGTTCAATTTATTGGGGTCACGCAAGCATTGCACCTTTGTCGACCAATGTTCGCGAGGCGATGAATACCTGCCTCAACGACATTTCCACCCATGGTGCAGGCGCTTGGGCCACCTGGAATGCGCAGCGACAGCGCCTAAAGCAAAGCCTGGGCCTTCTTTTAGCAGCCAAGCCTGAAAGCATTGCACTTGTTCAAAATACAAGCACTGCGCTTTTGGCATTTGCTCTTTGTTTTCCGTGGAATCGCGGCGATCGCATTCTTCTCTTTAAAGGAGAATTTCCGGCCAACGTAGCGCCGTGGCAGCGAGCAGCAGAACTCTTTGGCCTTGAGATTGAGTTTTTGTCGCTCGAACCGTTCATGCAGCTCGAAGGCCCCGATTTTACGGAATACGAAGAAGCTCTAAAACGCGGCGCGAGAATGGTTTCTGCGAGTTTGGTGGAATTCCAAACCGGCTTTCAGTTGCCCATTCACAAAATGGCAGAACGCGCACACGAACATGGTGCAGCCTTCGCGGTCGATGCCGTTCAAGGCCTGGGGCCTATGCTTTTTGATGCATCGAACGTGGATTTCGTGGCGTGCGGTGGTCACAAATGGTTGGGCGGGCCAGAAGGCATTGGCTTTGCCTACATTCACCCCAAGCAAGTTTCAAAACTTCGTCCCATCTTCTCAGGCTGGGAAAGTCTTGAAAATGCAGCAGATTTTCTTTTGGGCCAAGGTCCACTCCGCTACGACAAACCAGTTCGCCAAACAGCGGATTTCTTAGAAATCGGAACTCTGCCCGTTTCTTTGGCAGCAGGTTTAGAAGCTGCCGTTCAAAGCATTTTGCTCATGGGACCTGGTCGAATTTTCGCTCACATTCAGCGCATTTACGACCGATTAGAGCCCGACATGAAAGCGCGTGGTTTTCAAAGTATGCGCGCCGACGCTTGTGTAAAACGCAGCGGCATCTTGAGTTTTAGGCCGCCCAAAGATTTAGACTTACCAGGTTTGGTGAGCGCGCTTGGTGAACGCGGCATCACGGTTTCTCACCCAGATGGCTATTTCCGCGTGGCTGCGAACTGGCCTAACAGTTTGAGCGAAGTGCCGATGTTCATTCAGATTTTGGATGAATTGCTACCCAAATTCCGAAAAGAAGGCACGCTAGAACTCAATCGCTAAATCAAAGTTTTAGAGTTCAAACCCTGCGGAATGAAAAGTCTTTTTCCCCACCGTCACCTGCGCTTCCACCTTTTTAGGCAACTTCGACAAACCTTCCTCACCCAACACCGTTAACGCAGTTGACCAACTGTCTGCCAAAAACGCAGTTGGTGCCGTCACTTGCGCACCCATCACGTTTTCAACACCGAATCCCGTGCGCGGATCCAAAATATGACTAACTCGACGACCTTCAATCACAGCAAAGCGTTCAGAAAGGCCGCTGGTTGAAAGTGCTCGATTTGAAAGCGAAATTTCACCTTTAGGCTCCCCCCGAAGATCGTTTGCCTGCAGACGCCACGACTGAGTATCTGTGCCACGAAGCGATTCCGGCGACAGACCAAAAACGCGAACCTCTCCCCCCAAGCGAACCAATCCACCACGCGCGCCATCACGCTTCATGGACTCAATCGCCAAATCAACGGCGTAACCTTTGGCTAAACCACCTAAGTCGATACGAACATTTTCGGACAAACGTCGCGCTAATTGTCCTTTAATTTCAATCAGGTTCGTTCCTGCTTTTGCCTGATTCAGCTCTTTTTCTGAAGGCCAACGATTTCGCCAAGCTGCCTCACGCCACAAATCGGAAAGCGGACCACAGGTAATGTCAAACGCGCCATCAGTATCGCGAAAAAGCTTTATGCCTGTTTCCAAAACCTCAATCGTTTCAGGCGATAACGCGATCCATTCATTCACCGGCGTGCGATTCAAGCGACCAATTTCCGAGTGGTCGATTTTAGCGCTCATCAGCGTCTCAACACGGCGAAGCGACGCTTCTGCATCGTCTAACGCACGTTCTGCCAAGGCTTTTGGAGTTCGCTGGTAAAAGACCGCCATGAGGAGCGACTCAGTGCCCATGACAAGCGCAGGCTCACGTTGATGCAGGCGTAAATTTGAATCGCCAAGCGAAAAAAACGCCACGCAAGACAGCGCAATTCCCAGACAAAGCACCAAAACGCCACGAGCCAAATGACGCTTCAATGAATGCTTACCGCGCAGCACGTTCAAAACTTTGGCTTTGCTTTTGATTTGATTGTTTCCCACAAAATGCTCATCGCGAATGGAGATGCAAAACAAGACTTTAAACTCTGGCACTCAAAAAAGAATGAGAGTGCACCAAAGCTTTTTCAGTTTGTCCCCAAGAAACGTGCAGCTCTAGCAGACGATAACTCAAGAAATTCGCGGAGTTAACTTACTGTAGTTCTTTCCATTCCACCAAAAGAACAGGACCTTTGATGGCGCACCCCAACCCTAATTCCGATTTATCAGGCCGCCACGACAGGATTTTTTTGTTCGCCTTGTCGCTCCAAACCTGTTTCGGACCATCGCCTTCGCGGTGAATCAAACCAGCTTCTTTTGCAGCATCGCGCAAAGTGCCAACACCTTCGTCGTGCGATTCGCCAATCGGAAAGAACAAGCGGCAAGAAGCAACGTTTTCTTTTGAATCAACAGAATTCCCGGCACTTACACGACGCCTTGTCGTTGTCTGTGCGGTCGCTTTTTGCAACCAAGTCGGAGCGTGGAAATCTACGCTAACTGGCTTTTTGCACTTTGCCGCATCTTTGGGAGTGATCGTCGTGCGTCGCCAAGACAAAAGCGCTCGTGTTTCGCGCGGAAACTCTCCCGGATTTTCGTCGGCCACCTTTGAGCGAAAACGCTGCAAATCCCACGTAATCGCGCCAACCGTTACCGGATTCTCGGGCAATTCGCCTGAAAGTCCTTTTAAATCGAGATCTTTTAGAGCTTTCAGCAAGCGCTTATCCACATCCTCATCGGTACCGAATAAACGCACTTCAACCGAGATAGAACGCCACGGTTTTTCGTTGCCCACAAAAGTTCGAATTTCATCGGACGCCGCAGTTAAACGTCCCTGAACTTTTGAAGCGAATTGCGAAAAACCTTTTGGTAACGAGGAAATCGGCGAAACCGTCGCGCGTTCTTTGAATCGAGCTTCGCGAGCAGCCAGCGCTTTTTCTGAGGGCGCAGATTTAGGCTTTTCTGCTTTATTTTCCGCAGGTTTCTTCGATTCAGCGCTTTGAGTTTGAGCTGATTTTTGAGCAAACGCTTTGGTGGGCGACTCAGGTGCGTTTGAACATCCCAAAAGAGTCGCGCAACAAAGTGCAACGAGGCGGGATTTCACTGCGCGTCCGAATCGATAATCTGAAGAATTTCAAGCAACAATGAGCGAGTTGCCCAGGCATCGCCGAGCGCAGTGTGGCGCAAATCATCCGGCGGACTGACTTTAAAGTGAGCAAACGCCGCATCAGAGCCCGTAATGCCAGCCGGCAACCGCCCGCACGAGCAAAGCGCCCAAAGCAAGCTGTGCGTATCGACTGTACGATGCGAAAAATCTTGAGGAAATGGGCGACCCGCCAATTTATAAAGCCGACGCAAGAACGCGATATCAAACGCGACATTGTGGCCAACGACCATTACGCGGCCACCCGCATCTGCTGCAAGCTCTGCCATAAACGCATCCAAGCGCTTTGTGGCTTCAAGGGGCGTCAAGCCTTCGCGGCGCACCTGCTCCAAATCGAGTCGGTTAATCGCCATCGATTCGGGATCTGTCGTAATCTCCGACTCGCAAACGAAAAAACCTAAACTCTTTTGGCCGGTACTATCAACAAGACCAACGGACAAAAGGCTGTGGTGAAGGGGATCAAGACCACCGGTCCCGGTATCAAGGACATCAAACTTGAAATTGCTCTTCATG
>JAZUEA010000575.1:0-2759 GCA_045639945.1 Myxococcota bacterium | reverse complement strand
CCGCTTGGCCTCCGACTTCACCGGCGGCGTTCATGCGCGGCTTCACGATTTCCAGGTACCAGTCGCACATCTCGCTCCAGAAAAAGTCGCGAACGGCACCAATGGCCACGGATGGGTTGTAATCGCAGAGAGCGTCGTTGGTCGCCTTGCGAGCGGCTTCGAGACGCGACAACAACCAGCGATCTTCGCTCTGCAAATTCTCGATTTTCAAAGGAGAATAAGCGAGCTCGCCCAAGTTCATCAAAACGAAGCGCGCGGCGTTCCAAAGCTTGTTGCACGTGAACATGCCCACTTCGAAGCGGTCCGAGTAGACGCGCGCGGACGGCATGTTGGGCAACGTGCCCAAAACGTCGAATTCCTGCTTGCAGCTGGAGCAGCAGTAGGTGAAGCGGTTTTCGTGACCGTCGGCGGTGCGACCGTGCTTGGCGCGGCCCAAATCGACCTGAGCGCCGCAGCTGGGGCAATCGGCCTTCACGGGCATGCGCACGTCTTGAATGCCGGTTTGCATGTCGCAAATCACGTAGCGCATCGCGTCCACGCCGTAGCGATCGATGATGTCGACCGGATCGACGCCGTTGCCGCGCGACTTGGACATTGTTTCGCCCTTGCCGTCCAAAATCTTGGCGTGCAGGAACACGTCAGCGAACGGAATGTCGCCCTGGACGTAAAGGCCGAACATGATCATGCGCGCGACCCAAAGCGTGAGAATGTCACGGCCGGTAACCAAGCAGGAACCGGGGTAGTACATCTCAAGCGAGGACGGACGGCCGTCTTCGGCACCGAGCGAACGCTGACCTTCAAGGATCGGCGCGTGTTCGCAATCAGGCCAACCGAGCGTGCTGAACGGCCAAAGCGCGGAGCTGAACCAGGTGTCCAAAACGTCGGCATCGCGCTCAAGACCGAGCTTTTCAAAAGCGCTACCGAGCTTTTCGTCATCGGCAGAGCGACGCACACAAACCTGAAGTTCGTAGTGCTTCGGTGCTTTTTCAGCGAGCTTGAGGCCTTCTTCAACCGTGAATTCTTCACCATCGTCGCTTGCGATCCAGGCGCAGTAATTCACGTTTTCCTGATTCAATTCGGGCAAGTTCGCGACAGCGTTCTTCAATTCATCGAACGTCTCGAACGTCGCGCTCCAAACCGGAATGCGGTGACCCCACCAAAGCTGGCGGCTGATGCACCAATCGCGCTTTTCGCCCAACCAAGAAAGAACGGTGCGACGATAGCGATCGCCATCCGGATGGAACTGCACGCGACCGGTCTCAATAGCGTCGATCGCGATTTGCGCCAAACCATTGCCAGTAAAGGCTTTTTTAGTTCCGACGCCGCACTTTACGCCGCCCTCAACATCGCTCATGCGCACGTACCACTGCTTGGAGAGGTAGGGCTCAATGGGCGTCTTTGAACGATCGGAGTGACCGACTTCGGTTTCGTGATCTTCGATGCGCTCCAAAAGACCGAGAGCCTCGAAATCACTCACGATTTGGTTGCGCGCGACGTAGCGATCGAGACCTGCGTACTTGCCGCAGAAATCGTTCAACGTTCCGTTTTTATTGAGAATGTTGATGATTCCGATTTCATTTTGGTGACGCTGCCAAACACCGTAGTCGTTCGGGTCGTGCGCCGGCGTAATCTTGACGCAACCGGAACCCATTTCAGGTTTGGCCCACTCGTCGCAAATGAGCGGAATCTGGCGATCGGTGAGCGGAAGCGCAATTTTGCGGCCGTCGCGCGCCATTTTCGCCAAGCACTCCAAACGCGGGAGCACTGTTTCAATGCGGTCCTTCAAGCGCTGAACTTCCGCTTCAAACTGCGGACGATCTTTTTCAGTCGCCTCGTTCAGTTTGGCTTCAGCTTCAGCCAAGCGCTTGAGCATGATTTCACGCGGACGCGGGTGGCACGCCACAGCCGTATCGCCCAGCATGGTTTCCGGACGCGTCGTGGCCACGATCACGTATTCCGGTTCGCCTTCCTGAGGATCGACAATCGGATAACGTAGGTGCCAGAAGTGACCGGCAACCGTTTCGTGGTAAACCTCGTCGTTCGCCACGGCGGTCTGCAAATAGCAGTCCCAGTTGACCAAACGGTCACCGCGGAAAATCAGCTTATCCGCAAAGAACTTAAAGAAAGCTTCTCGCACGGCTGCGCTGCAAACAGCGTCCATGGTGAAACGCTGACGAGCGCGGTCGCACGAGCAACCCATTTCCTCTTGCTGGCGGATGATGCGAGCTTGGTACTCGTCTTTCCACGCCCAAATGCGGGCAACCAGCGCGTCGCGGCCAATGTCGTGACGGCTCAGACCCTCTTGCTCCTGAAGGCGCTTTTCAACACCTGCCTGCGTCGCAATACCGGCGTGGTCCGTGCCGGGCTGCCACAAAGTGTTGTCGCCCTGCATGCGGTGCCAACGCACAAGCATGTCTTGCATGACGTTGTCCATCGCGTGGCCCATGTGAAGCGCGCCGGTTACATTCGGCAGCGGCATCATCACAACGTAACGCTTGTCGCGGCCGTCGGGAATCGCATCAAACGCACCAGCATCATGCCAGCGCTTTGCCACAGCTTTTTGGAACGCCTTAGGTTCGTAAGTCTTTGAGAGCTCGCCGCTCATAGGAGTCTCCTGGCGCACGCGCAGGCTTTACGGCAAACAGCGCGGCGTGATTTGGCAGCTTAAAGATGAAGTTGGATGAAATGGGCAGGACCGCCTTAGCGGCGGTAGAAGATCAGGATCGTAAGGCAGTGAAACTGCTGATCACAAGTCGGGG
>JAZUEA010000574.1:0-2971 GCA_045639945.1 Myxococcota bacterium | reverse complement strand
TGAATTGATTCGGCAATTGTCGGAAGTGGCTAATCGATCAGTCTACTTTGTTTAATCGTTGGCGTATTTTTTAAGATTGAGAAATTTCTTAATTCGACAAATCCCAAAATATCAGAACTCTGCAATTCATTCATCTCGCCAATCGGTGCTTGAAGAGAATAGGGGAGATAATTCAGTTGGTGCAGCGTCGATATCAACGAATCGAGTATATACAGCTTCTGGTGCAGTGTCTTCTTCTAACGATGAGTCAGATTGACTCAATAGTTCATTGGATTCTGTTCGATCTTGCTTGAATAACCGGTTCAGTAACTCTGCCAATGCACTTTGACCGTCGTAGAGTCCATGCATGACACGCCATTTTTGAAGATAATTGGCAAATTCTTTTGCTGTGGCAAATCGTTGAGCCGGATCTTTAGCCAGTGCTTTTGCGATGATTGCATCAAAAGTAGGGTCAACCTCAGCGTTTAGGCTTGGTGGATCAGGAGTAACATCTCGAATCGCAACCATTAAGTTGGGATCTTCTGGTGCGTAAAACGGCGCTAGACCCGTGATTGCGTGATACAATACTGAACCTGCCGCAAACACATCACTTCGTCTATCCAGACGCATGCCGAGTGTCTGTTCTGGGCTCATATACTTAACTTTACCTTTGATAACTCCGCCACGCGTTCGCGTTTTACTCAATCGATCTTTGGCAATTCCAAAATCAATGAGCTTTACGTCACCTTGATAACTGAGCAACAAGTTTGATGGACTGATATCACGATGGACGATATTGAGAGGATGACCTTCTTCGTCACATTGAGAGTGCGCGGCATCAAGCCCAAGCAGCGCTTGCTCCATTATATAAGCACCGATAATTGGTGGAAGTTTCTCACCCTTATCTCGAAGACGAAGTAGCAGTGCCCGAAGGTCTTGTCCGTCAATAAACTCCATTGCGATAAAGTACTCATCATTTACAGCACCAAAGGTATAGAGTTTCGCAATGTTGCTATGATTTAAAGCTGATGTGATCCGAGCTTCATCCAATAGCATTTCAATAAAGAACTGGTCTTCATTGTATTGCGGCAATATACGCTTAAGTGCAACTGTTCGCCCGTCAATGGTCGACACTGCTCGATAGATCTCTGCCATGCCGCCAGACGAAACTTTATAAAGTAAACGGTAAGGACCAAATCGTAGCATTGGATTTGCCTCGTATCAGAGGCGGAGAATGAAGTCGATTAACTTAGAAGACATATAGCGAATTGCTTAACTTAATTGAAATATTACTTTCGACTTTTTTCGAAAAATAAAAATTGAGTTATTTTTATTTTTCGACACATGCCTAAAAAGATATATTAAAGCATGTTTATTATCAGACATGTGTCGAAATTCTTAAGCTGGATCAATTCCTTAAAAGTTTAAATGCCTAGAGCTCCAAATAGACTTGATCTTGGCTTAGGACAAGTGCCGAAAGACTTAAACCGAGTTGGTTTTGTTATTCGGCACGTTTTGGATGAGAAAACTTGGGCGATTAACTTACTCGTTGCTGATGGCTTTCAGAACATCTACTGCGTTTTCGTTGGAATAAATGATGCGAGTGATCGCAGGTTGAATTTCTTTGATTTCATGAATTGGAATCGTGAAGAAACGATCAATGAGCGAATCGGGCGGCACTTGTCCGTTGTAGCAAGTCAACACATCTTCAAAGAGAAACTGACCGTCAGTTATATCAAGCTGGAAGCCTTGAATGATATTTCGTGAGTTCTGATGAGCAAGATATTGCGCAACTTCGTTTCGCTTGTTGGCTGGAATCGTAAACGTTCCAAGTGCAGCACTTCGGACATGCACCATGCTTGAATCATGCGGATCGATTTGTAAAGTTGTTACGCTGCGGATGAGTCCGATACCGTCGATTTCAAAGAGTGCTTGGAAGGTTTTAGTTTCATCATTCCATAAAACTGCAATTTTCTCTTTGTCGAAGTATACACTTAAAGCGTTTTTGAGATTCTCTACGAAAACAGCAGGTTCTACTGCTTGAATTTTCTCTTTTGCCACTTGCGGAGCGGCTTTTACATCGGAGTTTTGAGCATCCGCCACTTGCGGAGCGGCTTTTGCATCGGAGTTTTGAGCATCCGCCACTTGCGGAGCGGCTTTTGCATCGGCGCTTTGAGCATCCGCCACTTGTCCAGCGGCTTGAACAGGTGCTTCTTCAGCAAATGACACTGAGGAAATGAGGGAAGCAAGGGCAATTAAAAGAAGTGAACGATGCACGACTGATCTCCACTGAAGAGTTGGTGTGAGTCGATTCTTGTTACATCAACTCTTTATAGGCGGTTTCGGCTGTTGCGCCAGCATGGATGATCTTCATCATTGCGCCATGCATTTTTTGAATTTCAATCACTGGCACATTGATGAATCGATCGAAGATGTCGGCAGATGGAATTTGCTCGTTGTAGCAGAAAAATGTGGTTTCAAAGAGGACTTCGCCATCGTTCATGTCCATTTGATAACCGGATAAAATGGTGCTGAAGTTGCGAGCGAGCAAAAGCTTAGCGATTTCGCCGCGTTTATCGGCCGGCACATTGAAATTCGCGTACGCGCGGCTGCTAATGCGAATTTGCGAATTGTCCGCTTCTGGATAAAGCTGAATGACTTCGCGTAAGTCGCCCACGCCTTCAAGCGAAAAGACAAGCAAGAAGACTTGGCGATCCTCATCCCAGACGTACTTCCAATTTTGGCTGTCCAAATATGACGCCACGGATTTCTGAACTTTTTCAACAAAATTCGTAGCTTCCGTTTGGACCAAAGGAGCTTTTGCGGCTTCGACTGGCTTGGCGTCTGTCGTTGTGGTTTCGCCCGCAGGTGCGCCATTGTCGGCAAACGCGGAGAAAGGAAGCATCGAAAGCGCTGCAATTAAACCAAAGTGCTGAGACATCATTGACTCCATTTTTAAAGGTGTCGGGAGCCGTTAGGACGCAATATTTTT
>JAZUEA010000573.1:0-5371 GCA_045639945.1 Myxococcota bacterium | reverse complement strand
TCTTGAATATTAAATCCTTTGCTTTGAATGATTTCAAAGAGATTGCTTGATTGTGTGTAATGGCACAAAGTGTTCAGGTTATATTACAAGTTTCTACGCACTTGCGTTGAGTTTGGTAATTTATAGTTTTAATATCAGATATGGTTCTTTTCCGAGTGCTTTACGTGAGTTGAACGTGTGCTTTAAGGGAGATGACGGTGTTTAAAAAATTACTTGCGATCTTTGCGTGCTGTTTCTGCGCAAATGCTGCGTTTGCCAACGATACTTCGTTTGGAGGAGAAGGCGCTGCAATCTTTCCTATTGAAAATCACGATGTTCGCATGGTGGACGAGCATGTGATTCTCAATGGCCGTGTTGAAGATGGTAATTTGGTAGCGTGGGATGTGAACTGCACTTTCCACTTCAAAAATGAATCTAATAAAGCGGTCAAATTAACGGTTGGCTTTCCGTTTCCAAAGTTCGATATCGAAAATGATGAGATGAGCTTCTCTACTCCGCCTGGAAAAGAGGCGACAGAGAGCATGATTTACGATTTTAAGGCAACCGTGCGCGGAAAAAGCGTAACGACTACTTCCACCAAGTTTAGTCAGCCTGTTGCACAAGAAAAAGACGATTCAGGTGAGCTGTCTGGCGGATATCACTACGCATGGACTTGGGAAGTTGACTTTGGGCCGCACGAAGAGGTGGAGATCGTCAATACTTATACGACTGGCGTAACGAGCAACTCGATGGGGTATATCCTTCCCAGCTATGTGGTTCGAACCGGCAAAAACTGGCGTGATGGTAAAATTGGTCGATCGATTTTTGAAATTAGACCCAACATTAAAAGTTGGAATTTATGTTCCTCTTCTTGGATGAACCTTACAGACGGTGAAGATGAGTATTTGCGCCCAACGATAGACGGCTGGAAGATTATTGGCAAAGGAGATAAGCAGTTTTTGCAGTGGGATCTGAAGAACTTTGAGCCTGAAAAAGATTTGGAAGCTTGTATTCAGTCTCGCAGCGTTTACTTGGATGAGCTCATGTGGGGTTGCAAGCCTGAGCCGTGGATGAGCCTTGAAGATCTGCGAATCTGCCGTAACATTCCATATGCCAAGTATGGTTATATCTTTAAGAAGCCTGAAATGCGGGAATACTTTCAAAAAAAGTGGTGGTATCAAGAAAATCCTGCGTTTACACCGAGCATGCTAACCAAAGAGGAAAGGTCGTTGGTCGCCGATATTAAGAAGGCTGAGGTCGAAAAAAAATATGACCCCAACGGCTCAGCTGCAGAGACTGCAAAGAAAAATAGTGAGAAAAAGAAAGAAATTCTGAAAAAGACGAAGAAGGGCAAACTGAAGCCTAAGAATAAAAAGTAATTCTTAGCTCTGGGCCATTTCTTTTCGTTTCCTTCCTTCATTCAATCCATGCCATTGAGCTTTCCAAACTTTAAGAATTCTTTCTACGCGTATTAAAAAAATGCTGCGTGGTGTTTTTTGGGCGCAACATTCAAAATTTTTAGCCGATGAATCAGTTGAGGGAGATCGGGTGAGTAAATGAACTCGATTCACAGATGAACTGTTGCTTGGGGATTAAATTGAGGTGCTAAAAATCAAATTAAAATTCTTTAGAAGAAATTTGGAGGAAAAAGTCTTAAACCTGCTGTTTGTAGATGATTGTGGAATAATTTAAGATTTTTTACGCCATTTATAATGGTAATTAATAATTTTTATGGTGAAGAACGTAATTTATAAATGTTGATGGATAAATTATTAATTAAAAAGCGAAAATATAAATATAGATGATGGAAAATTCGCTTTAATTTTTGAAATATGAAAATAATTAGCGAACCTAAAGATGAAATACATCGTCTATATTTGTAGATGATAATTTTAAAGGAGAAGAACATGAAATTGTCGTATCGAACTCGGGTTGCAGAAGTTAACGCAGTGGCAAGCAGCATCATTAAGCTGATTGATCATAATCAGCTCTCGAATGATGTGCATTTGAAGGCCACTGTTGAGGAACTTGCAAACGAGAATCGTCGTTTGAGTGCAACGTTTGGAAACCCTCGTAGTGGAAGTCAACTCGCTGAGCTTGATAAAAAAAGGGATGAACAACTCCTGTTTATTGGCTCGATCTTGAAAACGTGCCTTAAGTTTCCTGAGCCAGAGGTACGTGAAGCAGCGATGATCATTACCGAAAAGGTGTGGATGCGGTACGGAACTCGTATTGCTCGCGAAAATTATGCAGCTTCGACCGGTTTAATCGAAGCATTGCTTGGTGAGATGCAAAACAGCGAGATTAAGATTTATTCTCGCAAAATTGCTGGCTTGTCTGCATCTCTCGATGCTTTGAGCGTTGCTCAGAATGATTTTTGTAAAGCTGAAACTGAATATCGTTCGGCTTGTGCAAAAGTTGCTAAGAAAGACAAATCGTCGGACCTCGGACACTCCGTGTTGAAGATTATCAATGAGAAGTTGACCGTGATCCTTGATGGGTTACGCATTGCATTACCAGATCAGTTCGCTGTTCTTGCAAATGAAGTGGATGAGGTCATTAAGGCCAACAATTTAAAGATCGACATGCGTCAAACGGCAAAGGAGCGTAACAATGAACCTTCTTTGAAGGCAGCTGTTGTTAAACCTGAACCAGCGATTGAAACTGAGCCAAAAAATGAATTGACACTCAGCGAACCAATCGAAGAAGCAGATTAAGAGCTGAAGTATCTTGATGAGAGGAGTACACTGCAATCTTCGCGTGTTAGAGCAGTGGATTGCAGTGTGCGCGAACGTTTTTTAGCAGGAGCATTTCGGATGAAAGCGATAATTCCGCTTTACATGATGTGCGCGGTTTCTAACGCATTCGCACAGGACACTTGGCTTGCTGGAGAAGGCGCTTTGCTTTGTCCAACACAAGCTTCGGCGGAAAGCTCAGCAATTCATGTCGTTGATGCTCAGATTCTGATTGAAGGCCAAAAACACAAAAACGCGCTCGTTGGATTTAATGTAACGAGTAGGCTTTCGCTAAAAAATACGACAGAGAAATCAATGGATCTCCATTTGGCGATGCCATTTGTTTCATATAGCGTTGAAGAGCGTGAAGCTTTCATGTTTGCAACGCCTAACGGCAAAGAACCCAACGAAAACATGATCTACAACGCGCAGTTCTTGGTGCGAGGTGTGCCTGTAGATGTAACCGAAGTCGATTTCAGTAAAGTAGATGGAAAAGCTGCGTTTAACAAAAACTACAATCATGCATGGAGTTTTGATGTTCAAATTGCAGCGAATGAAACGATCGAAATTCAGAATTCGTTTCAAACGGGTATAACCACGGATATTTGGGGCCGTAATTTTGCGCACTATGCAATCAAAACGGCCAAAACGTGGCATGAAGGCACGATCGATCATCTTCAGATTGAATTTCGACCCAATGAGCGTTTTCAATTGTGTTCTTTTGAATCAGAGAATGCCATCAATCCGGCACCATCGATCAAAAACTGGAAGATTGAAGGCGTTGATAATGAAAAGCGCATTGTTTGGGATTTAAACGCTGTATTTGCGGCGCAAGATGATCTTTCTGTGTGCTTTTACACTCCATCTTCTTATGTCGATAAACTTTTGAACGATTGTATGCAGACTTGTGAAAGCTTGTCTGAGCAAGAACGCGTGATTTGCGCTAATTTGCCTGCTGCTTCACATGGAAAAACCTTCAAAGATGAGTTGAAAACGCATTTTGAAGCGCAGTGGTGGTATTCGCCGCATTTTGCTTATTCTTCTGGCGCTTTGAGTGAGTTTGAGAAATCTGTGATCGCATCTTGCGGAGGTTCTGAAGAAAGCACTTCGTCGAAGAAAGTAAATGCTAAAAATCTAAAGAAAAAAGGGAAGCGATTGACGAAATAGTCAGCCCTTGTTTTTCTTCTCACCAGTTTGATTCATTGTCTTCTGATTTTTGAGGTTTTATGAAAAAGTTCCTCGCTTGTTTGTGCCTTTTCGCTTGTTCCGCGTCTTCTTGGGCTAACGATACGGCTTTTGGTGGTGAAGGTGGTGCGCTTTTCCCGATCCAGAACAGCGATGTTCGAATGGTAGACGAGCATGTTGTGTTGGAAGGCCAAGTTGCAAATGGCTCACTCGTTGCTTGGAATGTTTCGTGCACTTTCAACTTCAAGAATGAGTCGGCGCAAGCTGTTGATCTGAAAATCGGTTTTCCTTTCCCCTCTCCAGAGGAAATCGCCGAACTCGAAACCACCACACCGCCTGGTCGTCAGAAGACTGCCTCTCTTATTTATGACTTTAAGGCGATGGTAAAAGGTAAGGAAATTCAGACTGTTGAGACTCAATTAGCGAAGCCGGTAAGCACACAAAAAGATGAAAATGGCGAGGAGTGGGGTGGTTATACGCATGCATGGACGTTTGATGTGCATTTTGAACCCGGTGAATCGATTCAGATTGTGAACACTTATGTGACGGGTGTTACTCAAGATGTTGAGCATGTGATTTGGCCTAGCTATGTGTTGAAAACAGGAGCAAACTGGAAGGATGCAAAGATCGGCCGTTCTTTAGTAGAAATAAAGCCGAATACTTTGTTTAAGATGGGTCATGAGATCAGCCTCGACTCATATAAACCTGAAATTACAGGTTGGAAACTTGAAGGCATTGGTGATTCTCAGAAAATTGTTTGGGATTTGAAGGATTTCACTCCGACGAGTGATTTGCGCTTTGGTATTTATACTGCCGATGCATATGCAAAACATTTGATTTCGGAATGCATGCGCGCTGATGAGTTTACTGCGAAAGATTTACGTATTTGCAGAAATCTTCCGTATGCAATGCATGGATATCAATTCAAAAAGAAGGAAATGAAGACTCACTTCGAGAAACAGTGGTGGTATCAGTCGAATCCTGATTTCGATAAGAAATCTCTGAGCCGCGATGAAATGAAATTCATAAAAGAAATGAAGAAACTTGAGAAGATGCTCAAGTAAGGTGCTTTTCTTGCTTTCCCGCCTTGTTGATGCGCTTCAATTTTATAAAACAGCGCGTTTCTCTTCTTAATTTCAACATCTTAACGGAGTAGAGCCATGCATCTTGCTTTATATGGGGCTTGTTCTCTGTTTCTATTCTCGGTTGTTCAACTTTGGGGACAATCCGTTTTATCGATTCTGTTTGGCAGTGCATTTGCATTGGGAATGGGTGCACTGTTCGGTTTAGCACTGTATTTAGTGTTCTTTGGTCTGTCACACCTTAGTGCATTGATTGCACGATTCGCTTGGCTCGGATTAGGGGCAATTCCTGCTTACTATCTTTACGAGCAGCTTAATTTGGAACGCATATCAAGAACTGGCAATGAAAAATTCTATTTCATTGCCATATTTGGTTGCTTGGCGCTCTGG
>JAZUEA010000572.1:0-6632 GCA_045639945.1 Myxococcota bacterium | reverse complement strand
ATCGCCGTCGATGTCGCTGAAGAAGGCTTCGAGCATGTCGGCGGAAAGTTGGCGCGGATCGCGGCCGTCGATGATGGGCGAGAAATCCTGCGAGCCGTTGATGAGCACGTTGTAGATGCTGAGCGGCGTTTCGCCCAAGTTGGAAACCGTGACCGTCTTGATGCTTTCTTCCATGGCGCGAACGCGGCCAAAGTTGAGCATGGACGGCGTGACAGAAAT
The DNA here is from genome assembly GCA_045639945.1 of Myxococcota bacterium. Lineage (GTDB taxonomy): Bacteria > Myxococcota_A > Bradymonadia > UBA7976 > UBA1532 > UBA1238. The sequence goes on along the minus strand of JAZUEA010000572.1, from coordinate 6,413 downwards.
TTCAGCGCCGGTTTCTGTGAGCGTGATAGGAATGTTGACTTCGCCGCCTTGCGCGTTGGTTGCGAGCTTGACGCTGCCGCCGTTGAAGGCTTGATCAGACGGCGTGTAGTTGAGTGTGAGGTAGTAGTATTCCTCTGGCGGCACGTGAATGGGATATTCGAAAGAGTCTTCGCCCGAAGTCGAAATGCCCGTGCGATCGCTGGAAACCATGTCACGGTAATTTAACGAAAAATCGTTAGAATTCGTGGCGTTAATGGAAACTTTGCGGATCACCAAATCGCTGGAACCGACGTTCTGAATGGAAACAGTTCGGCTCGAAGTTTCACCTTCTACGATTTTGGGAAACGTGAAAGATGAGGGCAAAAGAACAATCTCTGGTGCGTGTGAGGTATTAAAACCATCATCGCAGCCGAAAGTTGCGAGGGTTCCCGCAAACAAAAAGGGGATTGCACGCCCGAAGGCAGGAATGTTCATTCAATTCTCCGTGGACCGCCAGTGACACAAAAGCGGCTCTTTAAACTCTCAAAACTCCCAAAACTCAGTCACCCAACGGGCCTCAGTATAGGGATTTGTCCGAAGCACCCCCCTGCGACGAACAATCTGCTCACTTTAGCCTTTTTTGTGTTGATTCGTCAATGATTTGGCTCATTGGGATGTGGGAAGTCTTTTGCACGAAGCGCACTTACGTTGACACTTGGAGGCTTATCGTGATAACGGCGACTTTTTCGCGAGTTTAGCTGTTTTGCGATTGGAGAGTTCTGTGAACCTTTTGTCCCATCGCCCATTTCCTCGGCTGCGCGGACAGGCCAAACACCTGGGTCGGCTCGGCTTAATTTGCGCTCTTGCGCTCTCGTTTGGCTGTGACAAAACAGTCGGTATCGATGCTCAGCGTCCGAATTTCACAAAGGTCCATGTACCTGGTGCATGTCGCGCTGCGGGCAGCCTGGCCGAAGTTGATTTTTCGGTCATGTTGATGTCCACGAGGACGCCGATTTTCCCTAACGATCGGCTTCAATTTGCCGTGAACACCGTTGAGGAAACGCTGACGAAGGATCATTTTTCCTTCAAAGCAGTGGGCGAGGCTTTCCAAGAGCCCAGCAAGGTTTCTCATGCAAACGACAGCCTCTTTTCTGATGGCATGTTGGAGCATGGAATCGACTTGCAGCCGAGCGAGATTCATTTTCAGTACACCGGCGGTGAAGAGCGCGTAAACGATCGTAAATTGGTCGTTTTCTTGGTCGATTCTTCCGGAAGCTTGCGTGGTGAAGACGTAGATGGCTCATCGATTGCTGCAAGCGATCAAGGTGATGGTCGTATTACGTTCTTTAATTCGCTGGCTGAAGGCATCGATTCACGCCACTACATTTCGTTGATTGGCTTTAAAGGCAACAGCGCAACGGTCGATCCCAAGTACGCAACGCCGACTCGCAATCGAGAAGCCATCAAAGAAGGTTTGGCGCAACTTCAGCGCGATGAACGTGGCGGAACGCCGTTGGCCGACGCGCTCGACAAAGCTATGAAGCAGGTGATTGAGCCGAACTACCAAAAGCTCAATCCTGTTGTGGTTTTGTTCACCGATGGTCTCGAAAACGGCGACACTTCCGCTGCTTCGTTGGACACGGTTCGCAATTACTACGCAAATTATAACGGTGGCATGGGTGTGCCGATCATTGTCGTCGAGCTCCAACCGCCGACCGCTGTTGATCCCAACGGCACTAAAAATCGCTTGGGACGTCACAGCAATTTGGTCGATCTCGCATGCGAAACGGGCGGTGAGTACTTCTTCTTGAAAGATGCTTCGCTTTTGACCGACAGCCAGACCAATCTTGAAAGCTGGGTTCGCACGCGTTTGGGCGGCGTTTGGCGTCTTCGTACCACCACCGATTTGGGCCGCAGCGATTACAAACCTGGCGAGTCGTTCTTGATGACGACCTCGCTCACGGCCACGTTGGGCGGCCACACACGTTCTGCCACCATGGAACGTTCCGATAGCGGAATGGATTCTCGCATTTGGTTCTACAAGTCTTCCGATTCTTCCAACACTGGCTCCAATTAAGAGCAGAGGGAGCGAGATTGAGATGAAAAATTTTCTGTTGCCTTTCGCCGCTTTAAGCACCCTCTGTGTGACAGGTCCCGCCTTCGCTCAGAACAACGATCAAACTGCTGTTGAGCAGGAATTGGAAAACGACCTGAACGTGATTTGGGGCAAGCGCCGTGAAGTCAAAGTTGTGCAAAAGCGCAGCGTTGAAAAAGACGGCCGCTTTGAGTTGGGCGTTTTTGCATCGGTGATTCCGAACGACGACTTTGTCATTTACATGCCGTTTGGTCTGCGCGCGGATTATCACTTGTCCGAAGCATTCGCAGTTGAGTTGTCGTTTGCCTACGCGCTCGATTTTGAAACGGATTTGGCCGAATTCCTTGAGTCCGAAACCGGCGTGAACGTGAACCGTGCTTCGATCCTTGAAAAGATCAACATGTACTACAACGCCGACTTTTTGTGGGCGCCGCTGTACGGCAAGATCAATTTCTTAGGCAACAAGCTCGCGCACTTTGAAACGTTTGTGGGTTTAGGCTTTGGCCTGTTCCACACCACCGAGTCTGAGCCGACCAACCCCGATGGCAACTCGGCCATTAAGCCCAGCGGCAACACGATTTTGGGCTTCCGTTGGTTCATTAACGACCTCGTCAACATTCGCACCGAGTACCGCCACTACTTCTTCCAGAAGTTCAAAGGCGGCGTGTCGATGCCCGCTGAGCTTTCCCTCGGCGTCGGCTTCACCCTTTGAGGAGGCTCGACATGCACAAACGAGCAAGGATGCCGTTTGGTGTCCGGCTAGCCACATCGCTTCTGGCCTTTTCGCTTTGGGCCGGAAATGCGTTTGGTATCACGCCTGAAAACGTGATTCAGATGCACAAGTCGGGCTTGCCGCCTGAGGTGATTGTTCAAACGCTTCAAAGCACGGGTTCAACGTTTCAGTTAAGCGTGAACGATTTGAAGCAGCTCAAAGCCGCTGGTGTGCCGGAATCCGTGATTTCGACCATGGTGGGTTCGAGCGATACCGAGCCGGAACCTGCGCCGGAGCCCGCGCCTGAGCCGTCGGTGATTGCAGTTCCGAGCGAAGCCGATTTGGCAGCGCAAAGCGAAGAAGAAGCACGCATTCGCGCGGCGGCTCAAGCTGCAGCCGAAGCTGAACGTGCTCGCATTGCAGAAGCGGAACGCGCACGTTTGGCCGGTTTGGCCTCTCAAGCTCATTCCGCGCTGAAAGCCAAAAATTACGGTGAAGCGGCGCAGCGTTACGATGCGTTGTTAAAAGAAGTGCCGGCGAACAGTCCGAACGTTGCGGAATTCAAACTGGGACTGGCCGATTCCTTTTACGGTTTGAAGCTTTACGGCAACGCTGCGGAAACGTATCACGAAGTTTTGTCGGCGGGCTCGGATGCTCCGGAATTCGTGCCGGCGTTCGTTGGCTTGCGCAAGTGCTCCAAGAAAATTTCGTACAACCCTGTCACGCTCGAAGCGCTCACCGGTTATTACATTGGTCACGCGCCAGAAGATGTGCAGAACAGCTACAACTATTTCTTGGGCAAGTTCTTCTTTGAATACAACCGCAACGAAGAAGCGCGTCGGTACTTGTCTGAAGTTCGCAGCAGCGCTGACGATTACGCCGATGCGCAGTACTTGCTGGGCTTGATTCAGGTTCAAGAAGCAGGCGAGTTGCCGGCAGAAGGCGACGACGCCGCATTTGGAACTTTTGGTCGCACGCTTGTTGGCGCCACGGGTTACTTCCAAGAAGCGGTGGATTCGGCCAAAGGTTCGGACGCTGTTCGTATTCAGTCACTTGCTTACTTGGCGCTTGCTCGAATCGCGTACTCGCTGGGGTCGTTTGACGCTGCGATTTTCTACTATCGCAAGGTTCCGCAGGAATCGACGAGCTACGTAGACGCGCTTCACGAATCCGGTTGGTCGTACTTCTTAAAGGGTGATGTGCGCCGCGGCATGGGTATTTTCCACACGCTCGGCAATCCCGAATGGAATTACGCTTATCTGCCCGATATTTACCTGCTTGAAGCGACGGTTTTCATGAACAACTGTCACTTCGATTTTGCCAACGAAGCCATTCAGCGTATCGAAACTCGCTATTTGGCGTTGGCGGAACCACTGCGCAAATTCATCGACACTTATCAGTCGCCTGAAGAGCTCTACAACGCCATTGTGTTGCGCCAGCTCAAGGATGACGTTGATTTGCCTAAACTTTTGCGCATGGCACTTTACTCGCACAGCGAGTTCTACGATTTGCACACAACCGTTACGAGCTACCGCGCTGAGGTGAATCGCCTCAAGAACGAATCTTCGGTTTTGGGTGAATCGCTGGCTGCAGAACGTTTGGCGCGCGTGGAAAGCGCTCACCAAGAACACACGTTGGCGCTCGGCATCGAAATTTCGCGCATCTTGCAGGATTTGTCTGAGAGCTTGGCGGAACTCGAAGTTTCCGTGACCGAAATTCGCATCGAAATCGGCGAAGATCAGGCTGACGATTTGCAGCGTGCCACCGAAGAACTCTACCGCGGTGAAACGAAAGAAGCTTCGGCCGCCAAATCTGAGCAGCGTGCCACCACGTTCGTGGGCGATAAGTACGTCACCTGGCCTTTCGAAGGCGAATACTGGGGTGACGAGGTCAACAACTACCGCAGCTATCTCAAGGATGTGTGCAAGCGATGAGCAGCACAGGGAGTAGGGGATTGCGGAACACTGCCTTGAGGCGGAGCGCGTTGGTGTTAGCCCTCGCGCTCTCTACGCCGGCTTTTGCAGACGACAAAGACGATCTCGCAACCAATGAGACCGCCGCCCAAAACGTGGTCAAGCCGGAAACGGAATCAGAAAGCGTTGAGTACGGCCGCGATGCCGCTACTGAAAAGCAAATCGCCGAAAACGAAGCGAAGCTTTCTAGTGTGCGCCAGCAGCAAATTGCTCAAATGCGCGGCGTGCTTGAGAAAAATCCGCTTTACAAAAACAAAGCCGACTTGCTTTTCCGCATTGCCGAAAAAGAGTGGGACGAAGCGAAGTACCGCTACTTTTTGGCTCGTAAGGAATACGAAGCTCAGTACAACGCTTATGCCGATGGTACGTTGACCAAAGCACCCACTGAGCCGGTTCCCGATTATTCTAAGGCGCTGGTCGAGTACAAAAAGCTCTTGAAGGAGTTCCCGAACTACGCACGCATTGATGAAGTCATGTTCTACTTGGGACGTGGCTTGGTCACCGCCGGCGAGAAAAAGCAGGGCACTTCTTACATGTTGCGCCTGACCAAGGACTACCCGAACAGCAAGTACGTGACTCGTGCTTACTTGCAGGTGGCCGAGTACTACTTTGATCAGGATTTGCTCTTTGCCGCCAAGACCAACTACCAAAAGGTTTTGGAAGACAAGAACAGCACTGAGTACGCTTACGCGCTCTACAAGTTGGGCTACGTGCACTACAACTTGCGCGAGTACAACGAGTCCATTGAGGCGTTCAAAGAGGTTGCCGATCGTTCTCGCAACGAAAGCTACTTCTTGATGCAAGCGCACGTGGCGTTGGGCATGTCGTACTGTGAAGTCGAAAACGGCACCAATCTCGCCAAGACTTACTACCGCGACTTTGGCGGTCAGGAACTCATGGTCGAGCAATTGGAGCGCATGGCTCGCACGTACAACAAGCAGGACCGCTTGGAGCAAGAAATTGAGATCTACGATTTCTTGATCGCCGAGTCGAAGAATGGTCCCAAGGTTCCCGAGTACGCCGACGCCATCACCAAAGCGACCAAGAAGTGCGACGATCTGGATAAGACCGACGCCGTTATCAATCGCTTCTTGGAAGTGCTCGATCCCAAGAACTCGTGGCACGTTCAGAATACAAATAACGAAGAGGCGATGACGCGCAGCTTGACCTACCGCGAGGAGGAATTGGATTTCTTGCTCGCGAGTTATCACAAGCGCGCTCAGGATTTGGAAAAGAAGAATCCCGCCGAATCCGATCGTTGCTATGCCAAAGCGGCTACGTACTACGAGCGCTACCTGACCGACTTCCCCAAGGCCGAAAACATCGACGAGCTCGAATTCTTCTTGGCTGAAATCTACTTCTATCAAACAAAGGAGTGGGGCAAAGCCAAGACGCACTATCAGTCCGTTGTTCAGCGCGGTGCCGAGGGCAAGTACGCCAAGGATTCTGCTTACGCCGCCATTCTTTGCACCGAAGAGCAAATGGCTGACGCTGGTTTGATCAAGCGCCCTGATCGCTCCACTGGTGGCAAGAAAGATACCAAGGCCAAAGCACAGCGCGCCGGCTCGGTTGAGTACACCAAGACCAGCGGCGACAGCGAATTCAAGCCCAAAGAAGAAGGCGATTTCCTGCAAGCTTGCCAGGATTACGTGAC
>JAZUEA010000571.1:0-2841 GCA_045639945.1 Myxococcota bacterium | reverse complement strand
CCCATCCAATCTATATGTTTGGGCAGCATTGAGTGTAACTGTTGCATTCGGTGTCATTGGCTTTATTGATGACTATCTCAAAATCCGCGAGCGAAATTCCAAAGGAATGCCGGGCCGTTACAAGCTTTTGTTCCAAGGTCTCATTTCGATTGCTGTCATGCTCGCGCTGTTCCATCACACTGATTTTTCATGTGAATTGCACTTGCCTTTTGTGAGCGCCGAAAAGTTCTCAATCACCTTGCCGGCTTATATTTTTGTGCCGTTCGCAGTTTTTGCAATCACCGGTTACTCCAACGCTGTCAACTTAACAGATGGCTTGGATGGCTTAGCCATTGGTCCGGTAATGGTTGCGGCTTGCACATTTTTGATTTTGGCATACGCCGCCGGCACCGTGTTGCTCGTGCCTGAAGTTTTGCCCAACGGCGACACGGCTTATCATGCCTTCAACATCGCACGTTACCTTCATTTGCCGCACATCAACGGCGTCAACGAACTTGCCATTTTCTCCGCTTCTATCATCGGCGCAGGCGTTGGCTTCCTTTGGTACAACTCCTACCCCGCTCAAATTTTCATGGGAGACGTGGGCAGCCTGGCGCTCGGTGGCGCAGTTGGTATGCTCGCCGTGTTGACCAAGAACGAACTGCTTTCCTTAATTATTTGCGGCTTGTTCGTGCTTGAAGCATTCTCGGTTGTTGCACAAACCACGTCGTTCAAGCTGACTGGCAAGCGCATTTTCAGAATGGCTCCAATCCACCACCACTTTGAAAAATTAGGCTGGCAAGAGCCTAAAATTGTGGTTCGTTTCTGGATTGTTAGCATGATGTTAGCGCTCTTAGGCCTTGCAAGTTTGAAGGTTCGATAATGCGCCTTTTGCCGTTCATTCCAGATGACCAAGATCTGACTCAAGATAGTCATGAGCCAGAAAACGATACTGTATTTTTGCAGCACCGTTACAATCGGCTTTTGCTTGTGCTTACACTGGTTTTGATCGGCATTGGCGTTACAATGGTCTATTCAGCAAGCATCGCGATCTCCTCTTGGAAAGGCGATCCGATGTTTTACTTGTATAGACAGCTCATTTTCGCTGTGATCGGCCTTATTTTTATGGCGATCTGCATGACTGTTCACCATGAACTTTGGCGAAAATCAGCGCTTCTCTTTTTGGCGTTTTCTGCTGTCATTATTGTAATTACGCCTATTCTTGGAACAGAAGTGAATGGTGCAAAGCGCTGGATTCGATTCGGCGCTTTCAACCTGCAATCCAGCGAAATCTTTAAAATTTCTTGGATTATCTTTCTTTCTTATTACCTTAGTGCAAAGCAATCACTGTTTCCGAATATCACATTTCACAATCCCAAATCTTTTTTGCCACTAGCCATTGTCTTATGCATTTATGGTTTCTTTGCTGTGTTCTTAGCGATCTTCCAAAGAGACTTCGGAACAACTGCAATCACTGCTGCTGCATTGTTTGCTATGCTTTTTGCCGTTAATACACCCTTCAGATATTTACTTATGCTGATGGGATTTGGTGGTCTCGTTGGAACGGGATTTATCATGATGCAATCTCACCGAATTGATCGCATCATGACTTTTTTGCATCCAGAAGCCGACATGCAGGGCGATGGCTATCAAATCAACCAAGCACTCATTGCATTCGGAAGCGGCAAATGGACAGGCTTAGGACTTGGCGGCAGTACTCAAAAACTCGCCTATCTACCTGAAGCACATACAGATTTCATCTTTTCAATCATTGGTGAAGAGCTTGGGCTTTGTGGTGTTATCGCCATCATGCTTCTGTTCACCATCTTTGTTCTCACTGGTTTTTACATTGCGCGCAAAGCCATCAATAGCTTCGGCGCGCTCCTTGCGTTTGGCTTCACCATTGTTATTGGCGCACAAGCGCTTGTTCACATGGGTGTTGCAACCGCTGCCTTGCCAAACAAAGGCTTAACATTACCTTTCATTAGTTATGGCGGCAGCTCAATCATCATGCTCTGCATTGCCGTTGGAATTATGCTCAACATCTCAAAATGTGAGCCTCCGCCCAACTATCTACATACCAGTTGGCGGTACAAACTCTTCAATTTCTTTAAGAAATCTCAACCAGTGCCCCCGCACCGGCAACTCACGCACAAAAAGGAGCTCTAATGCCTAAGCTCGCAATCGTCGGTGGAGGCACCGGCGGCCATGTATTTCCAGGCGTTGCCATCGCGGAAGCCTGGCTCAAAAATGTTGAAGGTGGCGAAGTCGTTTTCATCGGCAGCCCTAAAGGCATGGAAGCCACGCTCATTCCCAAGCTGGGCTATGAGTTTCACGAAGTCGAAGCGCGCCGTCTAAAAAACGCTGGATTTTTCGAGAGAATCAAGAACTTCTTCGCAATTCCACGTATGGTTTGGGCCGGCCGAAAACTGCTCAAGTCGCTCAACGTAGACGTCGTTTTAGGTGTAGGCGGCTACGTTTCCGGACCTGTTGTTTTGGCCGCTGCTTTATTGGGCTATCCCTGCGCAATTGCTGAGCAAAACGCGCGAGCAGGATTGACCAATCGCCTGCTCTCTCGATTTGTTGATCATATTTACACGGCGTTTGATGAAACCGGATTAGCTCCTAAAAAAGTGCGCCTGCTCGGAAATCCGGTGCGTGCTTCGTTTGCCGATGCCGTTGAAAAAGCACATACGCCCGGTACTGGCCGCCGAATTTTGGTCTTAGGTGGAAGCCAAGGTGCGAAAGCATTAAATGAGCGAATTCCGCCGATACTCACAAAACTCGCAAAGCAGTACATGGATCTTGAGGTGATTCACCAAACCGGGCGCGATCGCGACGAAGCGGTGCGAGAAGTCGGAG
>JAZUEA010000570.1:0-1667 GCA_045639945.1 Myxococcota bacterium | reverse complement strand
TCCCGAAGCGAATGGATCGAGAGTGCCGGTGTGTCCAATGCGCTTTACATGTAAAGCTCGGCGCAATTTCGCAACGACATCAAAACTTGTGCAGCCGATAGGCTTGTCGACCAGAAGGACGCCGGAAAGCGCGGAACTCATCGAATAGCGTCGTCCTCATCGTCAGCTTCGAGTTCAGTTTCTTCGGCTTCTTCGTCCAAATCTTCGGAGTCTTCCGATTCGTTTTCTGACGAAATAACACCAAAGCCAAGCTCGTGGAGCTTTCGATCGATGTTCGCACCGTATTCGAATGAGCGGTCGAAAAAGAAACGTAAAAGCGGAGTGACGCGCAGATCAACTCGCTTGCCAAGCTCGCGCTGAAGGAAGCCAGTTGCCTGTTCTAAGCCTTGCTGTGCTGTTTTGATTCGCTTTTGATCTTCGATCTCGCCAGCAACCACGTAGAACACGCGGGCTTCGCGCAGATCGGGCGTTAATTCAGCATCGACAAGTGTCACATTAGCAACACGCGGATCTTTGACCTCGTAGAGCAAAATCTCTGCAAGGGCTTCTCGAACCACTGTTGCGACTCTAAGTGTCCGTAAACTAGGAGCTTTTTTGCGGGGAGCCGCCCCTCCTCGGGAGCGACCCGAGGAAGAGGCGTTTCTTTTTTGTGAGGTCATTGTTGCTCTGCAGATCAGTCGATGGTGCGTTGGACCTGCTTCAGCTCGTAGCATTCGATCGTATCGTGCTCCTGAATGTCCTTGTAGGTATCGATCGACAAACCACATTCGTAGCCGAACGACACTTCACGGGCATCATCCTTGAAGCGCTTCAATGTAACGATCTTGCCTTCGGCGATGAGTTCCTTGCCACGGTGGACGCGCGCCATCATGTTGCGTTGGACCTTGCCTTCGGTCACATAGCAGCCGGCAACCAGGATCTTGGCAACGTGGAAGACCATGCGGACTTCGGCGCGACCAAGGAAGTTTTCGACGGTTTCCGGAGCCAAGTGGCCACTCATCAGTTCCTTTACGCCATCGATGAGGTCGTAAATCACCGAGTAAGTAACAATCTTGACTTCTGCTTGTGTGGCAGCACGGCGCGTAGCGGCATCGGGCGTGGTGTTGAAGCCGATGATGACTGCACCAGAAGCCTGCGCCAAGGTGATATCCGATTCGTTGATGCCACCAACGGCAGCGTGAACGATTTGGACTTCAACTTCATCCGTGGAGAGCTGCTCCAAGGACATACGAACCGCTTCGAGCGAACCTGCGACATCGGTCTTGAGAATCAAGGCCTGCTTTTCGCGATCTTGCTTATCCAAGCTGCCCAACAATTCCGAAGCGTTGTGGACCAACTTCGAAGCAGCCTGGCGGACCGAGCGCGCCTTGTCGTCACGGGTTTCAGCAACGCGACGAGCATCGCGTTCGCTGGCCACGACGTGGAACGTGTCGCCGGCCGAAGGCAAACCGCCCAAACCGAGAACTTCGACAGGAGTCGACGGACCGGCTTCAGTAATGCGCTTGCCTCGATCATTGATCATGGCGCGAACACGACCGAAGTGGGCACCGCTGACGATGAAGTCGCCCGTATGGAGCGTACCGTCCTGGACCAAAACGGTGCAGACATTACCGCGGCCCTTGTCAACGCGAGCCTCGACCACTGTACCAAAGCCTTCCTTCTTGGGG
>JAZUEA010000569.1:0-3780 GCA_045639945.1 Myxococcota bacterium | reverse complement strand
GCAGCGGGCTTGCGCTCGGCTTCGGGCTTTTTGGCCGCAGGAGCCTTGGCTTCGGCCTTTTGAGCACGCTGCGCGCGCGTTTCGGCCTTTTGAGCACGCGGTGCGCGGGTTGCATGGCGCTCAGAAGTGCGAGCAGAGAGCACGGCGTCACTTGCTTTTTCTTCGACCGGCAGCGCGTTGGCCTTTTCGACTGCTTGTGCGTCGCGGGCCTCTTCGGAAAGCTCGGCTTCAACAACCTTGGGCGCTTCCGTCTTGGGCTTTTCGACGATTTCAACCGGAGCTTCGGCCTTTTTGGCTTCGGCTTCGGCGGCGAGCTTGGCTTGACGCTCTTCGTCGTGCTGGCGCTTGAGCTGACGGTTGCGAGCGCGCCACGCCTGGTCGTCGGCTTGCTTTTCGGCGGTGAGTTCACGAGCGCTGGCTTCACGCGCGGCCTTGTCGCGAGCGGCTTCTTCGGCGCGAACTCGAGCAGCTTCGGCTTTGTCGGCGCGTTCCTGCGCGAGCGTCGCGAGTTCAGCTTCCAAGTTGATCTGATCGTTTTCGGCAGACCAGTTGGCAAAGTTGAAAAGCGCGGAAATCGGCGCGGTCAACTGCGCAATTTCGGCCTGAATTTCAGGACCCATGGCGCAGGCACGCTGGCGCGTCCAGCGAAGGTTGATGGAAACTTCTTCGATCTCGCCAGCCAAGCATCGACGAGCAGCCGAAAGCAGCAAATCAGCCGTGATTTCGGCTTCGTCCATCTTGAAGCGCTTGTCGATTGCCTGGCAAAGCGCATCGAGCGTTTCGAATTCGCGATTGCCACGTGCAAGCAAGTTCTCGAGATCGACGCGAGCGCGGCGGTGCAATGCCAACCCAAGCTCAAGACCATCGGCGTCGAGCTTCAAGTACAGCAATGCGTGACGGTGATGCTCGGCGGGGTCGCCAACGGTAACGCTCAAGCCAGCCTGGCGATCCATGTAGGGTTCGATGTGGTCGCGCTCGTTCTTTTGGCGCAAGAAATAAACCCACTGGTCGCGAACAGCGCGCTGATTCCACACGCTCGGGCGATCGCTGGATGCATCGAGCGATAAGCCTGAATCGATGCTTGGTATTGAGCGAGCGAGAGCTAAAAGTCGGCTTTTCGCCTGCATTCGGGCGAGGTTATAGACGTTGCTTGACCATCTCTCGACTCGGTAGTTGTCGAAATCAGGATCAGTAAAAGCATCAAAAGTCTCGATCAGCAGGGACACAGCCAACCTCCAGAAAAATCGCGCGGTTTATAGCCGTCTCATTTTAAGTTGGCAACGAAGAGTTATCTAAAAGTCTGGCTTTTGAACGAATATTCAGACACTTTTCGCCACTTGCGCCCTGTTTCGCGAGCTCTTATAGGGTGCTTCTTTCTCTTTGAGCATGGATCTTTGATGGCAACTCACGAGCACTACGATGTGGTGGTCTTAGGTTCAAGCATCGCAGGCCTTCTTTCTGGCGCGCTTTTGGCGCAAGCGGGACAGCGAGTTTGCGTTTTGCCGCTGCCTACGCCGCAAGATCGCGCGCGCTATGAACCTCCGCTGTTTGGCTTGCGCACCTCTCAAATTGTGAAACGCGCGCTCGATCAATTGGGATTGCTGCACGCGCTTCGAACCAAGCAAGAGGGCGAGCCCAAAGCATTAACGGTGGCTTTGCCTGATCGTCGATTTGTGCTGCCGTCGGATTTGTCGTTGCGCGGTCGGGTTTTGGGCGCTGTTTTTCCAAATCTCCAAGACGAATTGTTGCTGTGGTTTGAAAAAGTGGAGCAGGAAGGCGGTGAATCGCGGGATTCGCTGTTTATGATGGATGCTCCGCCGGAAGGTTGGTTTGCTCGGAGAAAGTGGAAAAAGCAAGAATCGGCGCGGACTTGCAATTCTGGTGAAACCTTCAATGCCTCACCGTTGATTGCGCAATTTGTGCAGGCTGTTTTGGATGTTTCTGAGCCGGTTTCGCGATTATCGCCGGGAGACTCGATTTCGCTGACCACGGCGCGTGCATTTTGGCAGCTTTGTTACGGCGTGGCGCCGCTTCGTGGTGGTCGCGCGATGTTGTCCGCCATGATCACCGATAAACTTTCGCTTTATGGTGGCGTGTTGGATCAACGTCATGTGCCGAAATCGCTTGAAATTTCTAAGTCTTTCTTTGGCCAGAGCGTTCAATCGGTGATTTTGGGCGACGATTCTCGTTACACCGCGAGCGTTGTTTTGTTTGCCGGCGACGACTTGGATTTGAAGCAGCTTTGGCCGGATGCGCCAGAACCTGTTCTCAGCTCAGGCTTTGTTCGCAAAGTTCGTGTGCCATTTGCGGATCGACCGGTTGATTTGCAGTTGCCGTGTGCATTTGTGGATCCGGATGGCCGAAGTGCTGTGGTCTCAAGTGCCGAAGATGATTCACTTTTGCTGCGTTGGCGCGGTGAGCGTGAAGATTGTCCCGACCTGGAAATGTTGACGCCGTTTGCGCGCATGAGCGTGGGTGAGCCGATCTGGTCTCCGTTTATTGCGGGTGAATCGCTGGACGAATTGGGACTTTATCGGCGCTCAATGAAGGTGTCTCCGTTCAAAAATCTAATTCGTTTGGGGGCATCGGTACTTCCGGGACTTGGCCTGGAAGCGGACTGTTTAACGGCTCATCAAGCGGCTTTGATGGCTGCGTCTCTTTGTCCAAAACACACAAAAGGACGCTGATCGAAGAATCATGCGCAAACCCCGCGAATTTTTTTCGAAAAAATGTAAAGGAATGCTTGCGCATGAAAGCAACTCGTTAGAATATGCCGATTGTTGTTACTACCTAATTTCAGTCTCATTACTAGGATTTACAGGTGATTTATGACGAAGGGTGAGTTGATCGAGCGTCTGACTGAGTACAAGGGAATCAACCTTCGGCGTGCGGAGTTGGCCGTGCAGACGATCTTCAAGTCAATCGCGAAGGCTCTGCAGGAAAACGAGCGCGTTGAAATCCGTGGTTTCGGCGCTTTCGAAGTCCGTAACTACAACCCTTACCAAGGCCGCAACCCCAAGACGGGCGAGTCCGTTCAGGTGAAGGCCAAGCAAGCACCTTTCTTCCGCACCGGCAAACTTCTTCGCGAGCGCCTCAACAACTCCACCGCTCCGTTGCAGGAAGAAGACGACGAATAATTCCTTCGTCGCCTTTTTGTCGCTCCACCCTTTTTGCCGCTCCGCCCTCTCCCTTTTAGCTTCAGCTTCGCGTAGACTCCGGCGTTCATTCGCGTGAGTCTGCCATGCCTGAGTTCGTTCACCTCCATCTTCACAGCCAGTACAGTCTTCTCGACGGCGCTATCAAAGTTAAAGATCTGCTCAAACGCACAAAAGAATTTGGCGTTTCGACAGTTGCCATCACCGATCACGGCAACATGTACGGCGCGGTCGACTTTTTCAAAAAAGCGCGTGCAGAAGGTGTGAAGCCGATTTTCGGCGTTGAAGGCTACGTTTCGAAAGGCGATCACCGCGAAAAAGAACGTGGTGCCTACCACTTAGTGCTGCTTGCAAAAGATCTGACCGGCTACCGCAACTTGTGCAAGTTGGTCTCCATTGCGCACATTGAAGGCTTTTACTACCACCCGCGATTCAGCATTGAAGCGCTGAGAAAGTACAGCGAAGGCGTCATTGGTCTTTCTGCGTGCTTGGGTGGTGAGGTGGCGCAAACCATCTTGAATCAAGGCGAAGAAGCGGCCGAGGAAGTGATTGCCAAATATCGCGACAGCTTTGCGCCGGGCGATTACTACCTTGAAGTTCAGCCAAACGGCATGCCGGAACAGAT
>JAZUEA010000568.1:0-1898 GCA_045639945.1 Myxococcota bacterium | reverse complement strand
TCTTCCTAAGACCGCTGGCCTCCGCCTTGGCCTGTGCGTCGCTGCCGTTCAATTCCAATACATCGGCTGGATGCGCATCCACGACTGAGCCCGTCAGCGTGTACGTTGCCGCCGAGGTCAGTTCGTTGACTTCATCGAGATTCAACGTCGGCGCAGTCCAGTCCGCTGTGACCGTTAGACGCACATCACAACGTCGACCATCTTCTGCAACTGCCTGTAACAAAACAGCATTTGCACCTTCAGAGAGTTGCATTTCGCCGGTGTAAGCGCCGTTTTCATCGAGTTCAATCGCCGAACCGCTGAGCGTCGCTGCCACATCAGCCTCAGAAATCGAAACGGACACTTGAGTCGATTCGTCACTCGTGAGCGTTTCCACTTCAAGCGAGCAACGAATTGCATCCGGCACTTCCGCATCCGGCACTTCTGCATCCGGCACTTCCGCATCCGGCATCACCGTCGCATCTGGTTTGACCGGCGGACGAGACGCATCCACTTCCATCAAAGCGCCGATGCAAATGCCATCTTTACAAACACCACCATTACAGTCGTCGTCGTGATCACAAACATCCGGGTCGAGCATCAAGCTGCAACCACCCAAAATGGCAGGAGAAAAGACAGCACCAAGGAGAGCCAAAAAACGTCGTTCAGAAAGAATCGTCTTCATCTGTGGCTCCTTAGAACCTAAATCCCGCCGTCGCGCCCATGCCACCAGGAATCGGCATGAGGCTGACGTTGGCAGAAGCGCTGTTGTCGTCGTCAATCAAGATGTAAAGCAGCGTACCGGTGATCGCCAAAGCCGCGCCCGCACCAATAAAAATGTCCGCCATTAAAGCGTGAGAGCGAACGTCGTCGGCGTAATCAGATTCTTTGGAAGTGCGCGCGCAGTTTGGATTATCGCGACAATCCGAGAGATCGCCGTCGGACTGCAAAGCCAAAAAGCCCATGACGCCGCCGGTGATGAGCGATGCACCACCCACGCCCCAAAGCGTCCAGGCGGCAATTTCGTGGCCAGGCATGCCTTTCTTTTCAGGCGCTTTGAGTTCAATGTTGGTTTTAACCGTGGCGCCGCCTTCAATCACGCGCGTTTCGGTGTAGAGCTTGCCGTCCGGACCGGTCATCGTGATGGTTCGCGCGCCCGCGTCCAACTCAATGGCTTTTTCAATCGGCGTCACGCCAACAGAATTGCCATCGATAAAAACTTCGATGCCGCCGTAATTTACGTACATTTTCAAGAAACCAGTTGGCGGTGCAACTTCGAGTTTTTGAGAAAGAGTAAGCGGCGCTTCTGGAGGTGTGTGCGTCGGTAACAGCTCGATTTCATTCGAAGTTCTACGGTAGCCCTGCAAATAAAGCTCAACCGTGTACTTGCCTGCAGGACGAGCAATCGAAATCGGCGTTTGACCCAACGACGGCGTATCATCGGTGCGCTCTTCGCCAGCCGCCAGCACGTAGACATCCGCACCACTTGGCTCCGAATCAATCGCAACAGTGGGTGCCATGGCCTGAAGTGCCACCTGAACCTGAAGCGACGAGCTATCCGCACGAATCACACGATCGGTGGCCTGATATTCGTCTTTGCTCACGTGAAGCGTGTGCTTGCCCTTTGGAAGCTTGAAAGTTAACGGCGTAACCCCACGCGGCTCCCAACCTTTGCCCACGTCAACCTGCGCTCCCGGCGGATCACTGCGAACTTCGATCGAAACATACGACGCCAATAATTTTTCAAGTGCCGCCAACTTTTCGCGCTGCTCGTCGGTCACTTTAGGCGAAGTTGTTGTGAAAACCTTGAGTTGTGCCACCGCGTTTTCAAAATCGCCCATCGCTTCATAAACTTGCGCGATATTGAAAATCATGACCGGGTGCGGCGCGAGCTCGTTTGCCTTTTTAAAAGAAGCAAG
>JAZUEA010000567.1:0-2774 GCA_045639945.1 Myxococcota bacterium | reverse complement strand
GCGTCGCCATTGGTTCCGCCATGCGCTCTTCGAGTGGTGCACGAACTTCCTTGGGCGCGTCCTTGTTCACAATGCCCGGATAGGCAATTGCGAGGTAACCGTCAGGGGTGATGAGATCGCGCCAGGCATTGATCGCCTTTTGCAGCCCAATGCCCCACGCTGCGCTTTCTGCGATGACAACCTTGAATTGGTGCGGCTCAAAAGGCAGCTCCGTGTAACTCGAAACCGCCTTCGCTGTAACCAAATGGCCCGCGCCGCCATCGCTTGCACGACGCTCAACGTGCTTCAGGTAGCGTTCATCTGTGTCGCATGCCACGATTTTACAGCAGCGCGATCGAGCCACCCAAGTGGCGCGACTACCGGCTGCGCAGGCGAGATCGAGCAGTGTATCCGTTGCCTTAATGGAAATCGGCGTGAGATAAGCCGATGTAAAAGTCGCGGAGTTGGGCTCATTTTCGGGCAAATTCGCAAAGAAATCGTAGCGGTTCACAGCGCCTCCACCGTGATGTAGGTCGGAATTTCTAGCGATCTGATGTGAAAGGTCAAAGTTCCTGATTTAAAACAACGCGTTCTGCAAATCGGAGAATGGCGAGTCTTTAAAACAGAAATCATCGGCAGGTGAGATTGAAATCAGATGCTGAGGACGGGCTGGATTTTCCAGTTGCGTTCGTTGGCTTCGTTGGTCGTCGCTTCGTCGGGTTCGCCGATGATGACCGAGAGGCCTTCGCAGTTGTCCATGAGTTCGCGGTCAACGCTCGCGCCGCCCACGACCAAAACCGGACTGCGGCCGGCGGCGTCCAAGAAGAGTTCCAGACGCCCTTCGCCAGTCGGCACGGAATCGACAACGCGATCGCCCAAATTGCCGTTCTGCTGCTGGAGTTCCAAGCCAATGACGTGATCTTCCGGGAAGTTAATGCGGCGCACGAGTGAGCGCACAATGTGAACTTCGGAAGCCGCGCAAATCCAGGTGTCAAAGCCGTTCAGCTCAAGCACGCGCAAGAGATCCAAGATCTCCAAGTTAAAGCGCAAACCGGTGGGCACGGAGAGAGAAGGGAACGGCTGGCCAGACGGAATATCTTCTTGGCTGAGCGGGCGATCAAACTCAATGTCCAACACTTCGTCGGTGAGTTCGGTCACGTTGCGCTCGTGCAAACCACGAAGCATACGAGCCGCGAACAAGTAGGCGTTTTTCACGCCTTCGTTTGCGCGAATGGCTTCGTAGGCATTGAACATGCCAGCGCGGTAACGGCGGAAAGCGGCGGTTTGAGAAATCTCGCCGTCGGAACGACCCGCAACAGCGCGGAAAGCGGCAGAAATGGCTTCACGACCGCTGCGCTCAGGGATGAGCTGCCAAAATCCGCGATCTTGCTTCATCAAGCGGCGGTTGATGACATGCCGCATGATGGTTTCCGCGAGATCGTTGTGCAGCAAGGCTTCGTCGCAGCCAATGACAGCGATTGGCGGACGACGAGAATTGTAGTGGTCGCCCTGGTTACCGTGTTCTTCGATGGTTTCACAGAGGGCGGCGTAGATTTCGGGAAGCCAAGCGCCTTCTTGAAGCGCGTCGCCCAACTCGTGTTCTGACATAGTACGCGTACTCGCAAACCATGGGGCTCAAGGCCCGTTTGCTGCGTAAAGTAAGGCCCTAGACCTTGTGAAGTCAACCCACGCGCGCGAGAATCAAACAGAATCGCAATTCCTTGGTGAAAGAGTGAAGCTTTCGATTTTGGCGGAGCATCTTTGCGCTTTTCTGCAGGGCAAAGACGTAGAAGTTGTAAGCGCAACGTCGCTTCAGGCCGGGCAGGCTGGCTGCATCGCACCCTTTCTGGAAGGCAAGTTCGCAGCCAAGGTGCAGGCAAGTGGTGCGTCGGCCATTCTGAGCACGCCCAATCTCGCGAAGCTTGTTCAAAATCCCGAACAATTCTCGTGGCTTCTGGTCGATTCCAATCCGCGCGAAAGCTGGGGCGCGCTTCTCAGGTTGCTCTATCCAATGCCATCGTGCGAGCCAGGCATTCACGCAACAGCCGTGGTGTCGCCCCTTGCGCAAGTCCATCCAACCGCCTTTGTTGGGCCGCTCGCGGTCATTCAAGCGGGTGCCGTGATTGGTGAGCAGGCACAAATCCACGCGCAGGCGTTTGTGGGTGAGCAGGCACACGTGGGTGCGCGCGCTCAAATTCTGCCGGGCGCAGTGATCTTTGGTGGCGTGGAATTGGGCGAAGACGTGGTTGTGGGCGCTCGCAGCGTGCTTGGAGGCTGCGGATTTGGACTCGACTCGTTGGGCCGCATTCCGCATGTGGGCCGGCTGGTGGTCGAAAACGGCGTTCAGATTGGCGCAAATTGCACCATTGACCGCGCACCACTCGATGAAACGCGAATCTGCGCGCATGCCATGTTGGACAACCTCGTGCACATCGGCCACGGTGCGCGCGTTGGCGAACGAGCCGTGATTTGCGGTCAATCTGGCTTGGCAGGTAGCGCCGTCCTCGAAGCAGGTGCAGTGTTAGGTGGGCAAGTGGGCGTTTCAAATCGCTGCGTCGTCGGCGCCGGTGCGCGAGTCGCCGCGCGATCACTCGTTACCAAGAATCTCCCCGCAGGCGGTGTGTACAGCGGTGATCCGGCTGAAGATCACCGTGTGCGGTTGCGCCGTCTCGCGCGCATTAAAAAGCTTCTCTCCTAATCGCGGGTGGTTTCTCGCGTTCCCATGCCACAATTTCGGCCGCCCAAATTGATAAATCAGGGGGCGGCGAAAAAAAAACTTGTAGAGTAGTCTAACA
>JAZUEA010000566.1:0-4096 GCA_045639945.1 Myxococcota bacterium | reverse complement strand
TCGCAGCCCAATTTGCAGCCATCCATGTTGAGCTTTTAAATGCACTAAACGTTAAACTCCCTGAAATCACTGATCTTTTTTCAGAATTTGAAAACAACACTGAACTTCAAACACCAAAAGCAGCGGCTCTGCTGAGACCGTTGGCACTTGAGGCGCTGAAAACGCAATCGTCGCTTTGCGAACGCTGTTCAAAACTTGCAATCTGGCCCACAGAAGCTGGTTCACTGGCTAGCGCGACTGAACTTTTGGCGGATACTCGAATTTACAAACTGCTCGATTTTATTGATGAAAATTCAAATCTTCCTTCACATTTTATAGCGCGCGAGTTCGCTTCTTCAGCACTTCAATTTGCACCGCTCAATCAACTGCTCTGCGTTTTAGCGCCCCCTCAAGTTGGGATTCCGCTTTCAAATCAGCCTGCGCCGTGGGCGAATGCATTTTGGGTCTATCAGAAAATTGCTAAAGATTTCGCAGAGTTTCCTCAATTAGGAATAGATCTCGAAACGCGAGTTCAACCGCTGCCGCTGTACAGTGCCGAACCGACGACTCACGATTTGTTGAAGGAAATTCAAAGCACACTCACAAGCAAAGTAGAACATCCTGATTTTATTCAGGAATCTTCAAAGTCACTCTCACTTCCACAAATTCTCGCAGCGCTTGAAGCAGCTTGTTTGAAAGAGCAATTTGCAAGCGACCAAACGCTTTCGGCATTTCTAAAAACTCATAAAAAAGAACTACTTGCATCAAAATCAGAGCTCTCGCGATTTCGAAAGATTCCGCTTTTTTTGACACCCAGTGGTGCTCGACACGCATTGCAGGAAATTCATCTTTCTTTGCCCGACGATTCGGCGTTGAACGAACTTCGCGGCGAGGCAACTCTTCAAAATCCAGACTGGACTGACATTCTCGAGGACCTGCAAGTATCTGATTTTATTTTAGAAAAGCAGATTCTAAACCTTCTCATCGATGCCGAGCACAGCGCCGCACAAAACGGTGAGCTCGCACGCGTGCACACGCTGCTGCGCTACATTGCAACTCACGTTGAAACGCTGCCTGAAGAAGCTCGCGCTACTTTGAAATTGCATCGCCGCCTGCGAATTTTGACCTCAACCGGCCAGGCAGTTCGCCCACGAGACGTGCTTGTGGCTTCAGAAGAAACGTGCGCGTTTGCTCGCCAATTTGCACAGTTTGAAGAAGTTGCGACAACGCTTTCCGATGAAATCATACTGAATTTATTGAAGATTTCGGGAGCTCCAACTGAGCTTGATGCGCTTTCACTCAACACTGCGCTCAATGAAGTAAAAGATGTAACAACGAGCCAGGCAATCGTTCAGTATTTAGCGCTTGTCTTGCCTCACTCACCTGCTCTCAAGCGCACACTTAATCTCGATGCTCGGCGATTTATTCCTAATGAATTAGGACAGTTACGCGCTCCAAATGAACTTTATCGTCCAACTGCCCAAGCTCGAGCAGCATTCGCTCAACAACCCGAAAAATTCCCGGACGAGGCGTTTTATTACGCTTTGCCATTCGATCTTGGCTTCCAAACAATGGGTTCGCTCTGCGTTGCGGACTTGGCAGCCTGCTTGAAATCGGGTCAGCCTGCGCCTCAGATTGTGCTCAATGCTTTTGAAGAAAACCTTTTAAAATCAGCCTTTAAAGCCACAGAGGTTCGAGCAGCGCTGCAAAACAAATCGATTTTTGAAACGGAATCTGGCGTGCTTGCGCCCGCTTCAGCGCTTTGCAAAGCATTGCCACCACTGCTTCAGCAAACGATTTCACACTTGGATGTTGAGCATTTCCTAAATCAGCTTAAAAATCGGGGATTTACAATTCCTCTTCGCGAATGGAAACACACAACGTGCTTTCCTCGTTTGGCAGCGGCGTTGGCAATTCCTGCCCAAACACCTGTTTCTGCAATCATCCATGCGCTCGCAGCGATGGCCGAATCGCTTGAAAATCATGTCTCAAGCGATCTCATCACATTCCAAGTGACAAATATTTTTCTGAATTTTGCGCATGAAAATAACGCTGAGCTCCCGCATCCCTTGCCAGTGCCGTGTTGTGATTTAAACAACGAATTTTCAGTTATTTCGTCGGCGGCGCCACAACTGGCCTATCCAGATTCGCCAGAACTTGCAGAAACAGCGAAATCGGTGGGGCTGTTTGTCCCTGCCCAAACTCTGCAACCTGCTATTTTTAAACAGCTTTTAAAGCGCGGCGTTCAGCGCGTAAGTCACTTATTTGAGCGCGAATCAATCGATTTGGGTGACACCGCGCCCGCGACAACAGCAACCCAAACGGAATTAATTTTAGGGCTCGTTCAGTCGCTACCGAGATTGCGGAATTGGCAAAAGAACGAGCGGTGGCGCAGCGATTTGGAAGCCGTGAATGCGCTCGAAATTCGAAGCTCGCTCACATGGCACGGTCGCCTCAATTCAAAGAAAACATCAATCAAAACAGGATGTTACATTTCTGAACGAGTTATTTATCTCGCACAATCAGCGCTCGAAAATACGCAGACACTGAGCCACGCCATCGCTTGGGCGCTCTGTACGCAATCACCACGCGAAGAAACCGTGACGCTCATTTCAACACTGCTTGGATGTGGCACAAAATCTAAGATTTACGAGTACTTAGACAAACTTGGTGTGTCAAAATCCATTGATTCGTTTGAAAACGAACCACCTGAGGAAAAACTCGCAGATTGGGTGGCAGACGCTTTACGAAAGCCAAACACAGCCAAACCGGCTGAAATTACAGAAGAATTAGATTTTTCTGCGAATCATTTTGCTGAAGCAAAAGAAATAGTGCAGCGCGCTGAACCCATAGAAAAGAAAAGCTTTTTCAAAAAATTCACGCAGCTTTTCCAAAGCGACTCAGAGCAGAAATCCACCAAGACATCATCTGGATTGCTTGATCGATTGACAAAGATCTTTCAAAGCGACGAGCAAAACGATGAACGTGCTGAAAAATCAGCAAGTTTCAACAACAAACTCTGGTTTAGAGAGGATTCGTCGCTGGGTGAAGGCTTACACGCGGTCCAATCATACGAACCAGAAACAACGCTGGGCATTGCATTTGAACCAACGACGCTGCCAAGACCGTATCTCTATGCGCCTAAAGAGATTTTTGGCCACTACAATGCGCAAACGCGCCGCTGGCTGGTGGATGGCGTTGAAGCACAATTTGCCGCGCCGCGTGAAACGGGCTCGTACATTGTTCAGGCGAACGCACATTTGCCCAGTGGCGATTTGCTTTTACCTGTGCCGCTTTACGGTGAAGTACGCCAAATCACACCAAGTGTGAAAACAGAAAATCGCGCAGGCCGTGCTTTGCTTTGTCGAAATTTTAAAGGCGGCACGCTGAGTTACGACATTCGCTTAAATGCATTGCCGGATTTTCAAAATGCAACGCGACCGTTTTTAGCGAGCACGTTAACTGAATTCACAGCGACGGACGACGAGCTGCCAAGGGAATGCCACGAACTCATTGCAGAGCTTGCTCACAAATCGCCGCTGACCGCGTGTTTTGAAGCGGAACGATTTATCAAAACGCACTATCGCTACGATCCGAGCGTGTTGGAGAACGATGAGCTCGCCTCTTCTCTACGAAAAGCGACCAAACATGCGAAAAATCCGGATATTGCAGCGCTTCATTTGCGGCGTGATGCACACTTTTTGGGTCAAGGCGTTTGCCGCGAGCTCAACCAACTTTTGCTAGAAATTCTGCGGCGTTTGGCCATTCCTGCTTGCGTATCAACAGGTTGGACTTTTTCAGATGGTCTGTTGGGTGCTCCCGATCACTTGTGGACACTCGCAATTTTAGAAAGCGACATTGGACCGCGCTATTTGCCGTTTGATGCGGCGTCTACGTTGTCTGGCCGTCCGCTTCGCATGCCGAATTTGCGCCCCAAAACTTCAAGCATTCCAAAACCACACGCGATAGCGCAGTCAGCGTTGCAAGTTCCGAATTTTATGAAGGAATTGACTGCGCCGCATTCAACAGAGCGGGCATTCCAATCGACACGGCATTCAGGTTCAAATGAATTGAATCACCTGAATCAAATTTTGAACGCGCAGCGAAACACGCCGAA
>JAZUEA010000565.1:0-6657 GCA_045639945.1 Myxococcota bacterium | reverse complement strand
TGTTATGAAGGTGAATATCAAAAGCCTGGCGAGCGAGATTCTTATGAAATTCAGCAGTGCTTTGGTGATGAGTCTGCTATTTTTGAATCTCAAAATGCATTCAGCAGTGATTTTCAAGACTATGCACAGACTGTTTGGGGTGAATTACTCACTCATATGACAGAGCTTGAAGGAGGTGCGCAGTGAATCTTTACACCGGCAAAGAAGAATTAACTCAAGGCGTAACCCTTCTTGAAGCGAGTGCTGGAACAGGAAAAACATACAGTATTACAGAACTTTTTCTGCGCTTGATCGATGAAAGAGAGATTGCCGCCGATCGAATTTTGGTGGTGACTTACACTCGTGCTGCAACAGCTGAGTTGAAAAATCGTATTTCTTCGAGAATTCGAAAAGAAATCAAAGATTTACGAGAAAAGCAAAGTGAAGACACTCAAAAAATTAATCGTCTAGAAGCGGCTGAGCAGTCTCTCGATCGCGCTGTCATTTCAACGATTCACGGTTTCTGTCAGCGAGTTCTGTCAGGAAATGCCTTTGAAAGTGGCGTTGAAATGGGACTCAATTTAGTGCCAGATGCGCGGTCTATTTTGGAATCTCTGATCGCAGATTACTTGGAGCGTCTGTTTCACGATCTCGATGCAAGTACTTATCAATACTTAGTAGAAGCGGGACTTACAGAAGAAAATTTATTAGAGATTTCGCTGCAGTGGACTTCGGAGATGCGCCTTGAGCCTGAAGTCGATTCATTTGAACCTTACTTAAAAGCCTGTGAAGAATGGCAATTACAGGCAAAAACATTTGCTGAACATTGGCAAAATGAAAGCGATGCTGCGATCACTGTTCTTTCTGATGCGATCTCAAAAAAGAAATTAGATGCTCGAAGCTATCAAGCGAGATACACTTCATCTCATCGTCAAAAAATGGATGAATGGGCTCGCTCGCTCTCTGGTGAACTTTCGCTTGAAGATTCGTGGGTTGCCTATTTCACCGCGTCGAAACTAGAGACTAAAACAAAAACAGACTGGGAGATTCCTCAATTATTTCAAGAACTTGAAAAGCTTGTCGAAGACGGTCAAAACAAACATACGCTTTCAGCACTGCCGCTTGCTTTTGCTGTTCGAGAAATCCGTCAGAAGCTTCGCTGTGAGCTGGCGCGGCAAGGTGTTTGCACATATGATGACTTGTTGCGTGTTTTGGCAGAAGCCTTAAATGGTCCAAATGGAGAGGATTTGGCCGATGCTATTCGCGCACGATTTGATGTCGCTTTAATAGATGAATTTCAAGACACTGATGGCTTGCAATGGCAGATTTTTGCGAAGCTATTTCAAAGAGATGACAAACAACTCTATCTGATTGGTGATCCAAAACAAGCAATTTATGGCTTCCGTGGTGCAAATATACGCGTCTATTTGAAAGCAAAAGAAGCTCCGGATGAAGCGCGACGTTTCACTATGGCGACCAACTGGCGATCTGATAGGCCGCTTGTTCAGGCGCTCAATCAAGCGATGGGTTACAGAGGAATCTTTGGCGAAGATGCGATTGAGTACATTCAGGTCGATACGTCAGAAGAACATGCTGAAACAGGATATTGCTGTGATATCGAGGATTTACCGCTTCAACTTCGCTATTTTGATGCAGGTTTGCTTGAGCCCACAAAATTAGGGCAAGGCATTACCAAAGGTTCTGTTGAGGAGCCTTTAGCGCTGGCAACGGCTGAAGACATTGTTGCGTTTTTAAAGACGAACCCCAAAATTATTAATAAAAACAAAGAAATACCAGCTGGACCTGGTGATTTAGCAGTGCTCGTTGACACAAACAATCAGGCCAGGAAAATTCAGCGAGCATTGCTTGATCGCGGTGTACCTGCGGCGATTGCGTCTTCTGGGTCTGTTTATGCTTCTCAAGCAGCGCTCGATTTAATGATTTGGCTTGAGGCGCTTTGTGCGCTGAACGAGCGCTCGATTGCTGCACTCATGATGACTGATTTGTTGGCGCGCCCGAATGGCAATCAGATGACGTGGTCGCGTTGGACAGCTGCAGCGATTGTGGAGGCACGCGAAGCGGGTGATTCGCAGCTTGGAAAATCTCACGAGGAACTTGAAAAACTTCGTAATGCCCTCGGAATCCAAGCGAAATTCATTGAACACCATCAGTTCTTGCGAGCATTTTATCACTTGCTTGATGGGCAGCGTGTGGTTGAGCGAACACTTGGTCGATTGGGTGGTGAGCGGCGCATGACCGATTTGTTGCAGCTTGCAGAATTGCTGCATCACGAACGCGGTCGTGGTTTGTTTGAATTAACGGCTTACTTGCGCCAACGCATTGCTAAATCTGATGAGATTTCAGGCGATCCAGATGCGCCTGATCTCTTACATCTTGAAAGTGATGCAAAAGCTGTTCGAATTTCAACGATTCACAAGAGCAAAGGCCTTGAATATCCGTTTGTTTGGGTTCCATTTCTGTGTTCTTCAAAAGATGTGATTAGTAAACATCGTGGCATTGTTGCTCCAGATGGCGAAACGGGCCGTGTGCTCGATTTGAATAGAGATGGCGAAGCTCGAGCGAATCGCGAAGAAATGGCTCAAAATGAGTACAAGTTGGAGCGCATGCGACTTTTGTACGTTGCGCTCACGCGTGCCAAGCATCGACTAACAATTTGTTTTGGAAATGTAATCAGCGGAAAACAAAAGGTTTTTGCTGAGTCTCCACTCGCTCCGCTCTTTTGGGGAACCAACGAAAATCGATTCCAAACAGCGAATGAGTTAGCAAAAAATTGCGATGATCCACGCAGCGTGATCGAGGATTTTGCAAAACAGCATTCTCAATTTGTTCAGTTAAAAAACCTTGCGGTGGGTGAATCGCGCTACGAATTTGAGTCAGAGGAAAAAGCTGAATTAAATTCGAAAGTTTTCAATCGCACACATTGGGAGCATACTTTCCGAATTACGAGTTATTCGGATTTGGTTCCGCACGATTCGCTGAATAAAGATTCCGAAAATATTAAAGAAAACGACGAACGAGAATTTGAAACACTTCAGCGTGATGAAGGTGTTTTTGAAGGTTTGCCAAAAGGCACTGTGTTTGGAAGTGTAGTTCACAAAACTTTTGAAGTGATTGATTTTTCGATGTTTTTAGAAAAATTGGCGAACACATCGGAATCTCAAAAGCATTTAAAAACAGCACTTTCCCAAGCATGCATTGAAGAGGGATTGGCGCTTTCTCAAAGACAGCAGTCAACGATTTTAAATGCATTTTTAACAATTCTAAAGACGCCGTTGGGTGGACAAGTGGGTTCGATGAGCTTGTCGGCACTGGCTTTGAAAGATCGATTAAACGAGCTTAATTTCGATTTGGCAGTGGCGCAGGAACAGATTTGCACAGGTTCAGGCTTAGCGGCTGCGATGGAAGGCGAAGATCCCGAATTTTCGAAGTATTTGAGAATTCTTGAAAAACAAATTGGGCATCAGCAGTTTACTGGCTATCTGACCGGCAGCATTGATCTCGTTTTTCGTTATCAGGGGCGGTGTTACATCGCTGATTACAAAACAAACACGTTGCCCAATTACGAGCAAACATCACTCCAAACGAGTATGGCTGAGGCTCACTATTATTTACAGGCGCATCTTTATGCAGTTGCACTGCATCGCTTTCACACACATCGCTTGGGAGCAACCTACGATTACGACCGCGATTTTGGCGGCATTTACTATCTGTTTTTGCGTGGCATGAACGGCACGGCTGGGCGCGGCGTGTTTGAAATGCGACCGTCACGCACTGTGATTGAGCGACTAGACGAATACTTGAGGAGCGGTCGATGAGCGATTGGCAACAAATTTGGTCGACGCTTGTAAGTGACGGCTTGCTGAACGAAGGCGACTTGAGCGCGATCAAAATTTTGTCGCGGCAAACCGGTGTGACGGATCCTTTGCTGAAGACACTTTGCGCGTTGTCGCTGGCCGCGATTGATCGGGGCGATGTTTGCTTAGATCTAAATCTTTCTGCGGGGTTACGCGAATCTTCTCCTGAATCCTTGGCGTTCCTTTCTCAGATTCAGAAGGAAGCTCGCAAAATTTCGTGGGAAACTTCGCCGCTCATTTCAGTTTTGCGGCCTGGCGAAAAAAACTTTGAAAAACGGCCTTTTGTGCTCGATCTGACTTTTGAACGACCACGGCTCTACTCGGAACGCGCTTACGTCAAAGAACAGTTACTTTCTCAATGGTTTCGGACTCTTGCGTCTTCTCAAACTCGGCTTCCTGTTTTTGATGTGCCACTTTTACAACGCGGCCTTTACGAGCTCTTTCACGAGAATCCAAATGATTTGTTAGAAACGCCTGGTGAAAGGGCTGCGCGGCAGAGTTTTGAGTGTCCGCTTACAGTGTTGGTCGGCGGTCCGGGCACAGGAAAAACATGGACTGTGCGGAATTTGTTGGCGCTTCATTTTTTGCAACGTGAGCAGGCTCGGCTTCGCGAGCCGTCGATTCGTCCGTTGTCGGTGGCGTTGGCGGCGCCCACTGGTAAAGCGGCTGCTCGCATGGCAGAAGCGATTGTTGCGAATCTGGAATCTTTCGAAGCCCGCGTAAAAAAAGCGATTTCTCAATCTTCGCTCGATCCGCACAGTGTAATTGATTTTCTCACAAATCTTGAAGCGCGAACTATTCACCGACTTTTGGGCGTCGTTCAACCGGGCATTTTTTACCACGATAGCAAGCACCCGTTGCCGGCGGATTTGGTAATCATAGACGAAGTTTCTATGGTCGACTTGTTTCTGATGGCGAGTTTGGCGCAGGCCATTGGTCCCAAAACGCATGTGGTTTTAATTGGCGATCCGGGGCAATTGGCATCGGTTGAAGCAGGCACCGTTTTGGGCGATTTGGCTTTGCAGCCGCCGGAATCTTTGATTGGTCGCACGCTGGTCGAGTTGAAGGTGAGTCGCCGGTTTGATCCCAAAGAGGGAATTGGACGATTCGCTCGTGCTTGCGAGGACTTAGCGCGTGGTCGAGCAACCGCAGTTCAAGCAGTTGAGGCGTTGACTCAAACCCAAGACCAAACGGTTCGATTTTTGCGTCATGGAGCGGCGGGCGCTTCGAATCAAAATGGACTTTCAAACGCAGTCCTTGCTGAAATCGACGAGTGGTTTCAATCGTACACTGCGCCCATGATGGCGTATTTGAACGACAAATCTAGCCGCGAAAGTTTTGTGAAAGCGTTTGAATTGTTCAATCGTTTCCGAGTGTTATCTGCACATCGACGTGGCGTATTTGGTGTTGAAGGCCTAAACCTACAGATCAAATCTTACTTGCGAAAGCAGCATCGCAGAGCTGTAGAAATTGGAACGCCCATTCTCATTTTGAGAAACGATCCGGCGACGGGCTTGATGAATGGCGACATCGGATTAGCGCTCACTCAGAATGTTGCGTTTCCTGATGCGGTGACGGGTGTTCGCTTTGTGGCGTTTCACCAATTGCCAGAGCATGAAATGGCGTTTGCGATGACGGTTCACAAAGCTCAGGGTTCTGAGTTTGACCACGCGTTTGTGGTTTTGCCGGCTGCGCACAGCGCGATTGTGACGCGCGAACTTTGTTACACGGCGGCAACGCGTGCCAAAAAGCGTTTAACCGTGCTTGCCGATCCGCAATTGTTAAAAGAAGCACTCGCAACGTCTGTTACGCGAGCTTCCGGATTAAGTGATCGACTTTTGTGTCGTGAAATGTAGGTTCTGCCATCAAAGTCTCTGTCTTGTGTCTTTGCATTTGATTGGGATAAAAACGCGGTTTCGCTGAGGAGGGAATATGCCTCATTTTTCATCGCTTGCTGCGATTTTGCGTGACCGAGTTCATCGCACGCCTCGCAGAGTTAGTTTTTATGCGCCGACCGATCTTTATCCGTGTGAACATCCGGAAGGCGGATTCACGCCGCTGACTTGGAGCGAAGTGGGGCAGATGACGCGTGAAGTTGCGTTGGGTCTTACCTCGCTTGGTCTTGAATACGAAGATCGTGTGGCGATTCTCTCGGCGACTCGAATTGACTGGGTTCTCGCTGATTTAAGTGTGATTACCGCTGGTTTGGTGACGACCACGATCTATCCAAACAGCTCAGATAGCGCTTACGTTTTTATTTTGAACGATTCTGGGGCGCGCGTTTTGTTTGCCGAAAACAGCGAACGTGCAGCGCGCGTGGTGGCGCTTCGTTCGCAGTGCCCGGCGCTCAAACATGTGGTCTTGCTCGAAGGTGAATGGCAAGGCGCTGATATTAAAACGGAATCTGGTGATTCATTTGTTTTAAGTTGGGCCGAACTTCGCAAGCGCGGTGCAGCACTGGACTGTGAAAAACCTGCTCTCTATGACGAATTGATCGATCGCCAAACACCAGATCGTCTTTCCACGTTGATCTACACGTCCGGCACAACGGGACAACCTAAAGGCGTGGAACTCATTGATGATACATGGCTTTTTGTGGGTGAGTCGGTTGCGGAAATGCGGTTGTTCGATGGTCGCGACCGCCAACTTTTATGGTTGCCGCTTTCCCACGTTTTTGGTCGCATGCTCATCACGCTCGCGCTCTACAACAACGTGGCTACGGCGGTAGATGGTCGAATCGATCGCATCGTTTCCAACATGACCAAAGTCGGAGGCCAAGGCGGTCTTAGGAAGACAAGAGAAG
>JAZUEA010000564.1:0-11855 GCA_045639945.1 Myxococcota bacterium | reverse complement strand
TTTCAGGCGATTTTTCTTCAATCAACGAATTCTTCGTTTCCCAAAGCGGCTCAGTTGTTGCGATTTTTTCGCTCACATCCAAAGCAGAATCTTGAATCGCTTCACTGTCTTGTTCAGGTGTCTCATCAGAAGAATTTACAGTCAAAACACGAATCAGATGCCGGGTTTTAGGGTTTAATACAGCCGTCGGCAGATTTTTGAGAAGAGCATTCTGATCAACCGATTTATTCAATAATTCCGCATTATTGAGAAAGCGGTTCAAGCTCAAAATGAGCTCACTCAACGAGCTTGTCACATCAGCTTTTCCCAAAGCGAGATAAGGGACATTAATCTCAATCAACATACATCGCTCCATCAGAACGCGATATTTTGCAAAGGAAGATCGCGATTTTCAAGAAAAGGATTGAGAGTTTTACAACGCAAATTCACGGTCAGCGTAAAATAACAAATATCTCGAACAAAAGCCTTAAATAGAATTCAAATGAATTTAATCTTTTCTTTTTTAAATCAATACGTTACCAATTTATTTTTATCATCAGCACAACAGATCCCTTGCCAGTAGCATCGCGATCGGCGAAACTCTAGATCGTGTTTTCAGTGAGGTCGTCATGAACCAACAACTCATCAATCGCGTGCATCGTGCAATCGCTGGCCAGCCGGCTCCGTCGCCGATGGGTATTTATGATGAAAGCGGCTTCGAAGCTTTCTTTCATCCTCAAGCCTCCCTCCTGGAGACCAAAACTAAGTTTATGCCAGCCGTGCTGGGACCGCATCAGCCGCTTCCCAGCAACTACGTTGTCATTCTGCCGCGTTTGCAGACCAACTTCCTCTTGATTCCATTTTCTACTGAAAAAACACTGACTTGCTGCGCCAAGTTGAATTGGTGGCCCAGCGAAAACGGCAATCGCCGCCCCATCAACAGCCACGCCAGCATTTGGATGCGACCTGAGCACATCGATCGCCTGCTCAACGGCACATGGTGCAACGAATCGATCATGCAAGCAGCATGGGCCGTCTGCAACGAAGCCACCAAGCGCGTTTTGGTTGAAGAAGAAATTCAGGAAGTCCACGTTCTGGGCGAATGATCTTCAATCACAACATTTTCCCGCCTTTCTTGCGCTCGTAACAATCCATAATTAAAGCGCATTTCAATCTAAGCTTGTCTTTAGACTCGTTTTTGCAGAGTATACGCGCCCCACGCTCACCGGAGGCGACATGGTTTACGAGTCAAAGCATCCTCTTATCGCCCACAAGATTTCGAAACTTCGCGAAAAAGACACCATTCAAAAAGAATTTCGCGAGTTAGCTGACGAGATCACCATGCTCCTCGCTTACGAGGCAATGCGCGACCTTCCGCTGGAGCCCTATCCTGTTACAACGCCTCTCACGGAAACGACCGGTCGTCGGATTTTTCACGATGTCGTCGTAGTGCCTATTTTGCGCGCTGGCGTGGGCATGTTGGACGGCCTTTTGCGGCTTTTGCCCAATGCGCGCGTTGGCTTCTTGGGCCTTTATCGCGATCCTGAAACCAAAAAACCGGTTGTCTACTACGACAAATTGCCGGAAGGCATCGTCGATCCCGTGGTCGTCATTGTTGATCCCATGCTCGCAACGGGCGGCAGCGTGATCGAAAGCATCAGCATGATTAAGTCGCACGGCTACAACAACATTAAGCTGTGCACGATTTTGTCTTCGCCACAGGGCATCGCCGCCGTTGAAAAAGCGCACCCCGACGTTTCCATCTTCACAGCCTGCATCGATGAAGGCTTGAACGAAGATCGTTACATCCTTCCTGGCTTGGGTGATGCAGGCGATCGACTTTTCGGTACGCGCTAATGCTTGACGCGCCGCGCCAAGGGTATTAGGGATCGCCAGTTCTCGTAATTTCTCAAAGGAAAAAATCATGGCCAACGAGCCCGGACGAAACGATCTCTGCCCCTGCGGAAGCGGCAAAAAATTCAAAGACTGCTGCATCGACAAAGTAAACGGCGATCTTAAAGAAGCTCGTCGCCGCTACTTGGCCATTCTGAACCAAAGCACCGCCGCAGCCATCGCGGAATGGGCCGGTCGTAAAATCTACGAGAACACGCCATTCGATTTTGAAGCTGATCCCAGCACAAAAGCGATGACCATTTTCTACGCGCTTTACGACAATGGCCCCAAGCAGCGTTCGTGGGCTAGCCACTACGCCGAACTCGGTTTCGCACCCAGCCCCGAAATTTACGACTGGATTCAGGCGCAGCGTCAAGTCTGGTTGGGCGTTTGGGAAATCACCGACGTGGAGCCTGGCCACTACGCTGACATGCACTGCCACCTCACCAACGAACGTCGCCGCGTTTACGAGCGCGCCGGCACGTTGGATTTGCACCCTGGTCAATGGGTTGTTGCGCGCGTTGTGCACCACGAAGGCATCGATGTCATGAGCGGCCTTTACCCGGTCGCCTTCTCGATGATTCACGGCAAGCAGCTCGCGGAAGACATTCTTGAGTACGCCAAGAGCACTCTCAAGCTCAAGTTTGGTCATTACATGACCCCGGCACAGGCCGCGCGTTTCAACGTAAAGACCTTCGCGCTCATCATCACCTGGCACTTGCATCAGCGCATCAAGGTTCAGGTCCCAACGCCGATGACGTTTGAAAGCTCCGAAACCACAATTTTGGAAGCCAGCCCAGATCGTCCGCTCAGCGAAGAAGCGCAAGAAACCATGAAGGCGCACGAAGAAAAAGCTGCCGAAGCTGACGCCGCGGAATCTAAGCTCTGACCATTTCCCTTTCCCACCTTTTCACCTTTCCAACCGCGCAACATCTGGCATTTCCAGTCATTGCAGTGGGTAGTCTTGCTTTTGGCGGAACAGGAAAAACACCTGTTACTGAAGCACTTACGAAAATTTCCAAATCACTCGGACTTTCTCCGATAGTGCTGCCGCATTTGTACAAGCCGCTGCGCTATCAATTCACATCGTGGTTTGCGCCCACTGTGGCAGACGAAGCAGAAGCATTGGCTAAGCGATTTCCAACAGAAACCCAATTTAGCAATGATCGCGGCACGTTATTAAAAAAGCTGCTTCAAGAATTTCACAAAAATCACACGCAAGATTTGGTGATTTGTGACGGAGGATTCTGGGATCAAAATCTTCCAAGATCTGCGAATTTACTCACTTTTGATGCGACTATGTCGACCAAACATCTGCCGTTTGGTCCACTCCGTCAAAGCATCAAATCAATGAATCGCGCGCAGATTGTATGGCTTCACAAAGTCGATGAACCAAACGCACATCCGCTGCCGATGAAACCTGAAAGCGCGATTTACATTGAAAGTTTTGTAAAATTGAGTGGCATTCAGCTTTCAAATGGCAAACACGAATCAGCAGAAATTCTTAAAAATCAAGAAGTTAACTTAATCTGCGGAATCGCTCGACCAAACTCCGTGGTTCACACGCTTCAAAAATATGGTGCTCGTGTGGTTGCTTCAAAATTTTTAAATGATCACGAACCGATTCAAGCATGTCATGTTGAAGCTTTGCGCAAAAAATCACCTCATGCGATGTTGGTGACCACAACCAAAGACTTGCCACGATGGCCTAAGTGCGTGGAATTACCCAATATTCTCGAAATCGAGCTTGAAATTTCAGGTGACATTTCTCAATTGCATGCCATTCTGCGCGGCGAAAATCTCAGATGATGTTTCACCTGCTTTGGTGGCTGTCCGCACCGTTCCGATTTCTGTTGCGCTGCCTGCCGTTACGCTACAGCACAGCATTTGGTCGCTTACTCGGATTGGTGTGGTATCGCCTACTGCCCATTCGCCGAACGGATGTACGTCGCCACATTGCAAGGGCTTTCCCAGAGCTCGACTCAAAACAGAAAGAATCGCTCGTAAAAGAAAGCTATCTGCACTTAGGACAAAGCTTTTTAGAGCTTCTCATTTCAATTGGAAAACACGGTCGAAAGCTGCCCATTCAAGTACTCGGATTTGAGAATTTGCAAAATGCGATTTTACTTGGACGCGGCGTACTCGTTTTGAGCGCACATCTCGGTAATTTCGAACTTTTGATTCAAGCAGCACAGTCACTTCCCTGCTCAGTTCACGTTGTCACAAAGTCATTTAAAAGCAATGCAGCTCAAAGACTCTGGCAAAGGATTCGTTCGCAACACGCTGAAAACATTCATTTTTCTTCAGCGACAGGCTCTGCAAGGGAACTTTGTCAGTGTCTAAAATCAGGTAACATTGTTGCAATGGTTTTGGATCAGCACGCGCCTCATCATTTTGAAAAACCATTATTTTTCAATCACTTAGCACAGAGTTCAACCAGTTTGGCGCGACTTGCGAAAATCACCAATTCACCGATTGTGCCCATTTTTACACATCGAGAAGAACAAACTCATATCATCGAAATTGGCCAAATCACGCAGCATTCTGGAAATCTCGCTCATGATGTTCAAATCGAACAATCATTGATAGAAAACGCTATTCGTCGCGCACCTGCGCAATGGCTTTGGCTGCATCGTCGTTGGAAACCTTGGAATGTCAGGTAATTCAAAAATAGAAGCTCAAAAAGCAGCGCATCTCGCTCTAAATCAACGCAGCATCTTCGCGTCGCTCGTTTTGATTTTAGGGCAAACACTTGTTATTTCGCTGATTTTCATCGGTGTTTCATATTGGTTTGGAGAACCTGCTCTCAAATTCTTGGGCCCGATTTCGGCGCTTTTACTCACCACATACCAGGAAATTCAGGCACGTCGCCGCGATCGCGAACGGCTGGCACCAGTTCGTCAACTCAGTAGCGAGCTTATCGATTTGTTAGAGGAGCCATTTTGTGATTGGCAAATGGGTTTTCCTTACATACGCGGCAAGTTAGAGGGCAAGCATGTGCTTTGTCACTTTGAGGGCGCTGAAAAAGGCTTAGATCGCCAGTCTGTTCGCGTGAATTTGGAAGTAGAAGCGGAAGCTCACAAGCTGTTTCGACTTTTTGGTTTAGAGCCAGAAGACACGCCCGAAATTTTTATGGAGCACCTGAAAAAACGCTGGCCGGAGCGCAAATCACTCAATGGCACAAGGCTTTTTTCACCAGAAGAGCTCGGCGAAAATGGTCCATTTCTCTCAACAGAAATGACCGAAGCAGCAGCACAGCTTTGTCATAAATTTCCGCCGTATTCCGCGGGGTTAGATGCTCGTGGCGATGGTTTATTATGGGATTGCCGCTTAACACGCGAAATGAATGCCCAAGCAGCGCTAGAAATCTTGAAAAAGCTTTGCGAATTGTCGACCTCTTTGATTCCAATGGATCTGAAAGATTTTGAATCCAGCGAAATCAAAGAGAAATCTCAAGAGAATTCACAGATTTAAATTCTCACCGTTCTGTTTTTCTGGCGGACGAGTGATGAGCGACGGGCGATAAGTAGGCGCTGGCGGCGGCGGCATTCCCGTCCAGGTTGTCACAAACGTGGCACCACCTCCCGGCGATTCTTCTACGTGAACCGTTCCGCCGTGACGCGCCAAAATACGCTGCACAATCGCGAGGCCAAGACCAGTTCCGCCGGATTTGCGGTTTCGGCTGTCATCACCGCGCACAAACGGCTCAAAAATCGCCTTTCGTTTGTCAACCGGCACGCCTGGACCATCATCCATAATGGAAAGTGTAACTTTGCCATCTTTCAATGCAGAAGTATGAATTTCGACGCGCGTATTTGCATAACGCAACGCATTTCGCATCAGATTACTGATTACACGCCCAAACGAACGCATGTCAGCTTGAATGTAGATCGTTTCATCCGCTGTGTACGTGAGCTCACGCTCGCCTGCCATAAAGCGAACTTTTTCGATCAAACTCTCAATTAAATTGCTGGGATTGAACGTTTCGAGTTCCAGCGGCGCAGCTTCTGACTCAATGCCTTGATCGAATCGATTAAAAATCAAAAGCTCAGAAACCAAGCTATCGATTTCGTCTAAGTCTTCGTCAATTGAAGCATATCTCTTTTCACGAATCTCTTCGTCATCAATTGCATCGAGCATTTCTAGCGAAAATCGAATGCGCGCAATTGGCGTTCGAAGTTCGTGTGCCACTGCCTGAAACAGCTGCAATTGCCTCTTTAAAACTCGCTCCGTTGAGCTTGCCATGCGATTGAAAAGCTCGCAGAGCAGCACCATTCCTTGTCGACCAAGCCCCACAAAACGACCAGGCTGCGGTATGCGCGCTGTTAAGTCACCACTCAAAAACTTATTCACCATCAATTTCATGCGAGTGGAGTAACGAATCAGTGGAATCGTGAAGAACAACGCAAGCAATGTAAGCACAACAACTGCGTAAACTGCTGCAATAATTGGATATTTCGATTTTATTGACGAGAAAGGCGCAATCGGGCCCAAGACCAACAATTCAGAACCTTGCGACAAAGGAATGTATGCAGTGTGTTGATATGGCTCCCAAAGTGCTCGTTTGCCATCGTAGCGAGAACGCAATTCACGCGGCAGCTTAGCTGCTTCGTACGGCACTTTCTCAATTGGAATCTTGAGTACCTCGACAACCAACTTTTGCAAATCATCCTGGTGATTAACAAGATCGCCTTCTTTTGAATCGAACGTTCTTTGCAAAAGCTCATAGCCACTTTCAATATAATCCGGCGGACTATTTTCCAGTGTATCCAACACACCCATTTGAATGATGTGTCCCACACCGACAGCGACTAAAAAGAATGAAATTAAAAGCGAAATAATAAGATAGATGATTAGACGCATGTTTTTAAAAGGTGGGATTTGAATCGGCGACTTAGTTCACGGCGAGCAAGTAACCAATGCCGCGAATAGATTTAATGATGGCAGGCGTGCGAGCGTCGTCACCGAGCTTGCGGCGCAAACGAGCCACACGCAGATCGATGGAACGATCGAGGCCATCCCACTCAATGCCACGCAGATCTTTGTAAGTTTCGTCACGCGTGATTTGCTGGCCTGGGCGCTGCGCGAAGTACCATAAAAGATCGAACTCGCCGGACGTGAGATCCAAGCGCTCACCATCCAACGAAGCTTCACGACAAGATTCATCGATGACCAAACGACCAAGTTCGATGCGTCGTGGCGCTCCCGGAGGCAACTCGATGGGTTGGCGGCGCAACAAACGCTTGATGCGAGCGAGCAAAACACGTGGGCGAACTGGCTTTGCCATGTAATCGTCGGCTCCCATTTCGAGACCGACCACTTCATCGACTTCATCACCGCGCGCCGTCAGCATCAAAATAGGATTGTCAAACAACGGACGTACTTCACGACAAACCGAAAGTCCATCCAACCCCGGCAACATGAGGTCCAAAATCACAAGGTCCGGTTTTTCTTTGAGAATGCGATCCACTGCACGATCGCCGCGGCCCTCAATGAAAGCCTCAAAACCATTCAACGTTAAAAACTCAACCACGACAGCGGCGAGTTTTTCATCATCTTCTACAAGCAAAATGCGAGTCGGAGTTTCCATGGATTCCTCCTCAAAAAAACGCTGCGAACTATACCCTTTTCAGTTTGAGATTCTCACATCACAAGATCTCAATTTGTAACTAAAGAAAACTCACAACATCAAAATCTAACGAAATAACCTTGACGTTCGCTCTTTTGAGGGGCATTTGCGGGCAATGAACAAGCTCACACCCTGCGATCGACTTCGCCAAATTGTCGCGCGCCTTCGCAACCAGGATGACGGTTGCCCTTGGGATCGCGCTCAAACCTTAGATTCTCTGCGTCCCTACTTGGTTGAGGAGACCTACGAGGTCATCGATACCTTGGAGCGTCATGACGCCAAAGCTCACTGCGACGAGCTCGGCGATTTGCTGTTGCAGATCGTATTTCACGCGCAACTCCGCAGCGAAGAAGGTCTTTTCGACTTTGATGACGTGGCCAATGCGTCGGCGAACAAAATGGAACGCCGCCATCCACATCTGTTTGGTGCTGAATCTGAGCGCCGCAACATCGCGCATGATCCCTACGATCAAGATCAGCTCAATCGGCGTTGGAACGACCAAAAAGCCAAAGAAGGTCGAAAGAGCGCGTTGGATGGTTTACCGCACGCGATGCCAGCGCTCTACTTGGCTCGTCGCTTGAGTGAAAAAGCAGCTGGTGCTGGCTTCGACTGGCGCAGTGTTCCGAGCGTTCTGGAAAAAGTGGACGAAGAACGCGGAGAGCTGCAAGAAGCCATTGATTCCGGAAATCATTACGAAATGGAAGCGGAGTTGGGTGATTTGCTCTTTGCGCTCACCAACTTAAGCCGCCATTTGGAAATCGATCCAGAAGCAGCATTGCGCAAAGCAGCTTGGCGATTTGAAAATCGCTTCCGAACCATGGAAATGCAGCTCAAATCCGAAGGCAAAGCCGTCAAAGACGAATCCGACGAAGAGCTGGAAAACCGCTGGCAAGCCGCCAAACGCGCTCTTCGCGCTGCTCAAGATCCCACCGAATGTCAAAGCGTGAAACCCACGCGCACTGATGAACCTCAGGACGAGGCTTAATGCTCGAAAACCAAAGCGGTACGAGGACTTTGGAAACCAATTCTCATGAAAAGGAATGGTCGTTTTATGGCCGTTCCAGCGCTTTTGTCGGCCGAGTAAAGGAACTGCATGCACTGCGCGAGTCGATGCGCCACACAATTGAGGTTCGCAAAAATCGACTCACGCTCTTAATCGGCGGCCAAGGTCTCGGAAAGTCCCGACTTCTTTCAGAATTTTGCGACACACTGGAAGCACACGTCGGTACAGTTACCGTTGTGCATGCGCGTTGTCCAAGCGTCCAAGGTCCACCTTATGCGCTCATTTGCCGTCTGCTGCGCAATCGCTTTTATGTAAACGAAAACGCCAATCATTCCATGGCGTTCAGCATGATCACACAGGGCTTGCAGGGACTTTTGGGTGATCAGGCTCGCGGCGAAAAAGCGGCCAAAAATCTGGGTGAATTCTGCGGATTATGCAATCCGAGTTCAACTGAACGCGACGACGAAAACCATAACGCAAACAAAGCGTTTAATGCGCTGCTTGAGTGTTTAAGAGTCGACGCTCGAAAGGCACCGCTTTGTATCGTCGCCGACGATCTGCACATTGTTTCAGACGAAACACTCCGTTTTTTGCTCGAGTTGGTGCAAGCGCTTCGAGATGAACCTATTTTCTTTGTATTTTCGGCCAATTCCACATTCATTGGTCGACTGGAATCCATTGTAAACAAACCGCGACAGCGACCGATTTACATACCGAATCGCCGCGATTTGCTTGAACTTCCACCGCTTTCAGATCGCGATTCTCGCCGACTCTGCCAAATGTTGCTCGCGCCGTGCAAAGGCGACACGGAACCACTAATTGAGTCCACGCTTGAAAAAGCGATGGGCAACCCGCTTTCAATTGAACAAATTCTGCAGCTGCACTTGGAACGCGGCGCGATTGATCCGGAAACTTGGGAAGTTCATCCTGAAGCCCTTGAAATTGAAACGCTTTCAAACGATTTGCACGTGCAAGTCACGCAGCGTCTCACTCGCCTTTCGCCGCTCGAACGCAGCATTTTGGAAAAAGCCTCGGTCTTTGGTGACAGCTTCCAAATGAGCATGGTCGACATGCTTCGCCGCATTGATGAAAGCCATTCTTGGTCCGAAGACGAGCGTTATTGGTCGCAATCCACCAAGCAAGAAGAACTTTCACATGTGCTGCAAGGCTTGTGGAAACGGCACATTTTGACACGTCGCGCGATTTCTCAAATCGATGACGAGACGTTTTCTTTTCGACACGAAGTTGAACGCGAAGTTTTGTACGCCGGCATTGAGCCCAAACGTCGCGCACACTACCACCGACTTTGTGCAGAAAAACTCGCAACAGAGCAGGCATTTTCGGAAA
Organism: Myxococcota bacterium; assembly: GCA_045639945.1. GTDB lineage: Bacteria > Myxococcota_A > Bradymonadia > UBA7976 > UBA1532 > UBA1238. Next base: position 2,004 of record JAZUEA010000564.1, on the reverse strand, counting down.
TTGCCGTGCACTACGATTTGGGCGAGCGACCACATCAAGCGGCGTTGGCCTATTTGGCGGCAGCTGATCAAGCGGCTGTACGTCATGCGTTGGGCGACGCTCGGAATTTTTACCAGCTCGCACTCGAACGCTTGGATCCAGACAATCTGAATGCGCGCATCTCGATTTATCATGGAATGGGCCAAGTCCATCGCGCACAAGGGAATTTGGATGAAGCTGATCAGTGTTTCCGTGCCATGTTGGACCTGGCTTGGCAGCTGAACGACTTGGGCGCAGGTGGTCTCGCGTACAATAAACTGGGCCAAATTGCGCGCATTCGCTCGAATTACGACCAAGCGCTGGAATACCTAAAACGTGGTTTAGCGCTGTTCCGGCAAATTCAGGATCAACGCGGCATTGCAGCGTCGTGCGATGACATTGGTCGCCTGCACCACTTACGCGGCGCGCTCGATTTGGCTGAAGAACGCTGCGAAGAAGGCCTGCGCATTCGTCGCGATATTTTGCAAGATCCGCGTAGTCAAGCGGTTTCGATGCACCACTTGAGCAACGTCTTTTTGGCACGCGGCGATTTTGCAAAGGCTCAAGCTTACATCCAAGCGGCACTCGTTCTGGCGCGGCAATACAACGATCTTCGCACAGAAGCAGAACTTCTTTTAAATCAAGGACTTCTTGCTTATCAGCTAGGCCAGTTCGAAAAAGCCGCCCAAATTTGGAACGAAGCGCTGGCGCTCACACGAAACATTGGCGAACGACAGCTTGAAGGTGTTTTGCTCAATCATTTAGGTGAAGTACTGCTCAATCTTAAACAATTTGATGAAAGCACTGTGCACCTGCAAGAAGCCGCAGAGATTTTAGAATCAATCGGCGATCGACGAAGCTTGACTTCAAATTTGAGAAACCGCGGCGTGATTTATTTTGAGAAGGGTGACTACCAAAAAGCGTTGGAATTATGCCGTTCTGCGCTGGCACTCGCCCGAGATTTAGGGGTTCGAGCACAAGCTGCGCACATTGAAGTTACGCTGGCAGACATTTACTCGCGCACACTTTACGGCAACGAAAAAGATCGCGGCGACATCGCTCGTGCGGCCTCGCATTTTACGAGTGCACTGAACGAATTTCAGATTCTGGGACTCGAAGCAGATCTCGCACGCACTTACCTTTCATACGGCGCCTTCCTCGCAGAATTGGGTGAACTCGATGAAGCGCAAACCGCACTTGTCCACGCTCACACACTCGCAGAAACGCTGAATTTGTCAGACGTAAAGCGCCGCGCGGCTCGCATTTTGGAGGCCATCTGAACGCTCTCTCTCGCATTTTAGCGATTCTCTTTTTGAGCATCGCCTGTCTCGCAAATGCAGCAGTGATCGCACCTTCTCCCGGCCAAGAGGTTGAAACACTTGGGGAATTTGCCCTTGTCGTTTTCGATCCACTGACTGGCACTGAAACGGTGGTCGTTCAGCATACGTTTGCGGGCACATCACGACCGTTTGGCATCATCATTCCCACACCAGCACCGGCCAAAGTGGCAATCCAGCCTGAACGTTTGATTCGTTCGATTCAACAAAAGCTTCATCCCCCAGGGCCGGAACGCAGCACACTCGAAGTGCATTTCACATCTTGGGTTGGCGATTGCGCTGTTCGACGAATTGGCGACGCACAGCCGGAAACAGGCAATTCCAGTACAAACGTACAAATCGAAACAATGGTGACGCCTGTTGGTTCGGCGCCAGAGCCGCTTCACGACTGGCTTTTAAAGAACGCGCTTACAATTTCCCCAGCACAAGTCGCATGGATTCGTGATTTACGCGACAAAGGCTATTCGTTTCACGCAATTCTGATTCGTCCCAAAGATGAAGGAAAAGCGCCTGCTTCCCGCCTGAAAGGTCCAGTGATTGCGCTCACACACGCAACCGAAGAGCCGGTTTACACAGCTGGTCATCCGCCATTTTCGCTCGATTTAACGGGTCACGCGCCGCCGCTTGAAATTGCGGTTTTGACAGAATG
>JAZUEA010000563.1:0-6043 GCA_045639945.1 Myxococcota bacterium | reverse complement strand
TTGCAGATTTTTTCTGAGAGAAATCTGATGCTCTACGACAATTACCCGTTTCCTGAGCTTCATCCCGATCGACTTTGCACCATTGGTACGCTGTTTGGCATGACGCCGGCGCCGGCGACAAAGTGTAGAGTTTTAGAGTTGGGTTGCGGACAAGGCGGAAATCTAACGAGTTTGGCGTTGGTTCTGCCGCAGTCGTCGTTTTTGGGCGTGGATCTTTCAGAGGAAGCGATTGCGCTCGGCAAGGCGGATGTTGCGGCGCTGAATCTTAAAAACATCGAACTTCGCGCGGAAAACATTCTGGATTTGCTGAACCAGGATTTGGGTGAGTTCGATTACATCATCGCACACGGTGTGTATTCGTGGGTTGGCCCGGATGTCCAATCGGCGATTTTAACCTTGGCGCGTCGACACTTAGCGCCTCAAGGCATCGCTTTTGTGAGCTATAATGCGCTGCCGGGGTGGCATGCGCGCTCCATGATTCGCAACATTTTGCTGGAGCACATTCCAAAAAATCTCTCGCCGGAAGATGCGGTTGTTCGTGCACGTCGGCTTTTGGGATTCCTCACAAATTACGTGCTCCAAGGCAAGAACACGGCGGGCAGTTATTTAAAGCGTGAGCTCGATCTGATTGCGGGCATGAGCGATCGCTATTTGTATCACGAACACTTGGTTTCGTTTAATGAACCTCTTTATTTTCGAGAGTTTATGCGTCGTGCCAGCGAATCAAAGCTGGCCTATTTGGGAGACGCCGATTTCCACATGATGACGCCGGAGCGATTCGGACCGGATGCCGTTCGTGATTTGGAAGCGATTTCTCAAGGCGAAATCGATTTTGAGCAAAATATGGATTTGCTCTGTACGCGTTTTTTCAGGCGCACGCTTTTGTGTCGAGATGATGTGGCGATTGACCGCAACATTTCAGGTCGCCGCTTGAAAAAAATGTGGATTCGCTCGTTGCTCAAAGCGGAGTCGCCCAGTCCTGATTTGGCCTCGAAAGCGCGAGAACTTTTCAAAGGCACGCACGGCGATCCGGTGGCTGTTACCGATCCAACGCTCAAATTGGCACTTTTCCGTTTGGCGTCGCGGCCGCTCGCCGGACTTTGGTTTGAGTCGCTTTTTGCCGACGAGGCGGACGAATCGCAGCAAGGCAAGTTGGGCAGCGCGATTTTGCGGCTTTATGGTTTGGATCACGTGCACTTGGGACTTTGGCGCCGGCCGTTTACAGCGGAACCTGGTCCAAAGCCGTTGACCACGTCGCTTGTTCGCTTGCAGGTTTCGCAAGGTCAAACATGGGTGACCAACTTGGAAAATGACATGGTCCCCATCGACAAATTCGATGCGGCGGCGCTTGCTCGCATGGACGGCGAACACTCGCACGAGCAGGTTTTGCAAGGCATTGTGGAAGATATTGCAGCCGGCAAGTTGAACGTTACTCAAAATGGACAGCGCGTGGACGATCGCCAACTTTTGGGCGAAATTCTGTTCCATAAGTTGGGTACGATGACCGGTTCGTGTCTTTTCTTAGATCCCGATGGCCCGCGATTTTAAAATCGCCTGATTGTGCGATTTTCTCCCCAATACCGCTGATTTAAGTTACTTTTGCGCGCCTGAGAATTTGGAGTCGTCATGAGTCGCGAGGTCCGAGATCCATTTGGATTGATCGACCAGGTGGTGCAAGGCCGATTTCGAGCTCTTGCGCTGCGAGCAAAAGGACCGAACGGCGTTGTTTACGAAGCCGAACCGCCGGACGTTGGTGTTTCGCGGCGTGCCATTAAGCTCATCACTTCGCCGGAAGCGCGCGAGCCTCATGCGTTTGAGCGGCTGCGCGGTTATGTCGAGCGCATGCGCGGCTTGGAGCATCCGAACCTGGAGCGTGTGTACGAACTGGGCATGTTGCCCGATGAAACGCCGTTTCGGTTGGCAGAGTGGCTGCCGCTGCCGAGTTTGCGTTCGGTATTTGAGCTGCAAAAAGTCCAGCCTGCTCGCGCTGCGATTGAGCTGATTCGCCAGATTGGCCGTGGCGTTGAAGCGCTCCATTCCATGGGATTGGTGCACGGCGATATTCGGCCCGAGCATGTGTTGCTGTCGGTGCATCATGGTGAAATTTCGCGCGCTGTACTCATCGATGCAGGTGTGGCGCTGCGTTTGAATTCACCGATTCCGAAAAATTTGGATCAGCTCGCATACTGGGCTCCGGAGCGATTAGCCGGCCAGCGCGCTACTGTTTACTCAGACGTTTATAGTTATGGTGTCTTAACTTACAGACTTTTAGCGGGCGAAGTTCCGTTTTTGCCAGATGATCCACGGGCGCGAGATGTCAGTCCCGATCCCATCGAACGGCTGTGCTGGCTTCACGAAAATGCCTTGCCTCCGGAATTACACAGTCCGTTGGGTGTTCAGATTCCGCATGGCGCGATTTTGGCGATTGGCCGCGCACTTTCCAAAAATCCGCTGGCGCGTTTTCCCAATGTCGCCCAGTTTTTGCTTGAGCTCGAAAATGCGTTGGAGACGTATCGAACCGGTGCTTTGCCAAAAATGTTCGAGCCGTCTGAAATGCCGTATTACGAAAACATGGCGGCTTATAACGATCTGCCCAAACTCGAGAAAACAGGAATTTCTGTAGAAAATCTCGATGCTTCCACGCCTTCGATTGCGCTTTGGTGCTTGGCCGGTGCGCTTTTGGGGGCAAGTGCCGCGCTCGCCACGATTTTATCGCTAAAATAATTCCAGCCTTGTAACTCTTCGAAATAAATCAGTTTTTAAAAAATATTAAAAAAAGGCGCGACGGCGTTTTTTTTGAGTGACGCTTTTTCCTCGCCGCGGTGTTTCACCGACAGATGAGGTTGCTGTGACCATCAACGTTGACCAACTCTACCGAACCTACGGACCCATGGTGTTTCGCCGTTGTCGAAAGCTGCTTTCGAGTGACGCAGAAGCTGAGGATGCAATGCAGGACACGTTCGTTGCGATTTTGCGCCAAGAGGAGCGACTCATGGCCGACGCGCCTTCGAGCCTGCTTTATCATACCGCATCCAATGTGTGTTTAAACCGAATTCGCACACGCCGGCGTCATCCTGAAAATTCGGATGAAATCCTTTTAAATCAAGTGGTTTCACTTTGTGACGAAGAAGAACGCCAGCAAGCAAAAAGCATTTTGCAGCGTTTGTTTGGCCGCGAGTCGACCTCCACGCTCACTTTGGCAGTGCTTCATTTTTACGACGGTTGGACCTTGGAAGACGTTGCGCGCGAAACTCGCATGTCAGTTTCGGGTGTTCGTAAGCGGTTGCGTGGTCTCAAAGAGCGTTTAGACGCTTTGCAAAGGGGTTGATTATGGCGCGGAATCTCACTGATTTTCAGTTGGAACGACTGCACTTAGGCGAGTTTTCAGCCAAGGAAGAAATCGAAATGAAGACACGTATGAGCGACGAAGATTGGGCTTATCTCCAATCACTTGATGCGTCAAACGACGAGATTTTATCCAGCTATCCGCCTGGTGTAGAACTCCGCGAAATTGAAGCGAAAATGTATCCTAGCACGGCGGCTGTTGCGCAGACTTCGGTTGCTTCGTCGAGTATTCGTTCTTGGTTGCGTGGTTTGTCGACGTTTGCTCTGGCGGGCGGCGTGGTGGCAGCGGTTTGCGTGGGCGTCGTTTCCATGAACAACGTTGAGCAACCGATGACGGGTGTGATGGATGGCGTTCGTCTCAAAGGCGATGGGCGCGTGCTCGTCTACAAAAAGTCGCAAACGGTTGAGCCTAAATTGCTGACCAACGGCGCTCTTTGTCAGCGCGGCGATTTGATTCAGCTCGGATTTATTACGGAACCGGGACACGCGGTTTTGCTCAGTTTTGATGGCAACGGATCGACCACGCTTCATTGGCCAGAAAATGGTCAGACTGCAGTCGACGGCGGAACGAAAGTTCTCGATTTCTCTTTGGAATTGGATGCGGCTCCCAAATTCGAACGTTTTGTTTTGGTCACGTCGCCGAATGAAATTCGCATTCAGGATGTGATGGCTCAGGCCAAGGAAGTGGCGCAGTCGAGCGAGCCTGAAACGGAAGCTTTGCAACTCTCTGGCGGTGAACGTCAAACCTCGTTCTTAGTAAGAAAGCCCTGATTTATGAAGCGTTTTGCGACCTTATTGTTGGCTGTTTCTTTGCTCTCGGTTTCCGTTGCGCAGGCAGAACCGGCGAGGCGTCGTTTTGCTCTGGTGATGGGGGCAAATGATGGTGGCGTTGAGCGCGCGGAGCTTCGTTACGCGGAACGCGATGCAGAGCGATTTGGTGAGGTGTTGGAGCAGCTCGGAGGCGTGGCGAGTGAGAATTTGCTCATGCTTCGCCAGCCGACGCCCTCACAAATTCGCGATGCTTTTCAAGAACTTGACGCGAAATTGCAGGCGCAGCCGAACACGCAGCGCGAATTGTTCGTGTATTACTCTGGTCACGCGGACGAGCACGGTCTGATTTTGGGACAAGATTCGTTGTCGTATCAGGAGTTGCGTTCGCAAATCGAAGCGTTGCCAGCTGATGTTCGCGTGGGGGTGGTTGATGCCTGCGCAGCGGGCGCGCTGGTTCGCTCTAAAGGAAGCGTTCGTCGCTTGCCGTTTTTAGAGGACACGTCTTCCAACGTTCGCGGTAGTGCGTTTGTGGCCTCTGCCTCGGCTGATGAAGCGGCACAGGAATCCGATCGCGTGGGCGGTTCATATTTTTCGCATGCACTTTTGACTGGCTTGCGCGGTGCTGCGGACATGAGCGGTGACGGTCGCGTGACGCTCAACGAGGCCTATCAATTTGCGTACAACGAAACGCTGGCGCACACCGAAGGCACGCGTCATGGCGCGCAACATGCGAATTATGAAATGGAGCTTACCGGATCCGGCGATGTGGTGATGACGTCGCTCGAAGGTCAGAGCGCAAAGTTGGTGATGCCGGATTCGTTGGCTGGCCGTGTGTTTTTGCGCGATTCGTCCAACGCTTTGGTGGCTGAACTTCGAAAGCCTCAGGGCCGTGTGCTCGAACTCGCGATGGGGCCTGGCATTTACCAAATTTTGATTGAGACAGAAAACGGCGCACTGGAAAAAGGCTCGATTGAGCTCTCTGAGAATTCTTCGAAAATTGTTGAAAAATCTATGCTTGAGCCGGTTGCGCCGGAATTGGCTCAAGCGCGCGGTGATGCAAAATCGGAGGTCTCTGAAAAAGATTGGACGCCGTTTGGTATTTCGTTTGTGCCCGGTTTTGCGAGTGACGATGAAAAGAACCGCAAGTTTTCGCTCAACATCATTGGTGGCGTGAACGAAAACATCAAAAATTTGGAAGTTGGTTCGATTTTCAATGTGACCTCGCAAACCCTTTCAGGAATGCAGGTTTCGGCCATTTTTAACTACGCCGAACAAGGCGAGGGCGTGCAGGTTTCCAGTGTGAACATTGCAAACCAGTTCAACGGCGTTCAAGTGGGTGTCGTTGATGTGATCAGCAAGCCGTTCTCGGGCGTTCAAGTGGGTGTTAACGATGTGGCGAGTGAATTAGAAGGCGCGCAAGTGGGCGTGCTCAACATCGCAGGCAAGGCGCACACGCAGGTGGGCGTACTCAACATCGCAGCCGAGGTTGAAGGCGAATCCGTGGGTCTCATTCCGTTTGTGGCCAAAGGTCACCATCACGGTATTTTGTTCAGCAACGAAGAATTTACCGCATTCGGTTACCAACTGGGGAGCGACCATTTCCGCGCTACGATTTTTAGTGCCGCGGATTTCTACAGTGAGCAGCGCAAAATTGGTGCTGGTTTGTCATTTGGCGCTCACTTACCAGTTGTCTCGAATTTCTACTTGGATATCGACTTCTTAGGTGCCTTCTTAGGCGATAAAGACTTCTTTGACCCAAACAAGCGTGACGAAATGGACGAGATGCGCATGAAGCAGGTGAAGCAGTTTCGCTTGCTCGCGAACTGGGAATTCTTGTCGCACTTGTCGATTTTTGCTGGCCCAACGCTGACTTACATCACGCACCCAACGCTTCGTCGCAAAAATAAGTCGACTTCAACCTCGATTG
>JAZUEA010000562.1:0-8457 GCA_045639945.1 Myxococcota bacterium | reverse complement strand
GACCGCTTGGCCTCCGACTTAGCGCTTTCACTCTTTGCACTCGCGCCGCGCCGTAAAATCTCAAAAGAATCTGACTTTGTTCAGCGAACGCCCAGTTACACACTTTTGACGACGGCGCTTGTTCTCGTTTTTGGCTCACACCTTTTCGCGTTCTTTGCGCCGCAAGCGATCATCGTGTCAGCGCTCGCGATTCCCCTGCTCGTACTGGGACTTTTGCACGCACACGGCCAGCCGGGTTACGCATTTCCGTGTTTCTTTCTCTATGGCGCGTTTCCGTTTGAGCTCTACTTGCGACAGACCTTTGAACCCACTTTGCAAGCGTTGACTGCTCAAACTTCGCAGGCACTTCTCAATTTGGCGGGCTTTGGAATTCAGCTTTATGGTCCGCACACCATTTATACTGAGCGATTTTATGTGATCGTCGACCAGACCTGTTCTGGGATCAATCTGATCATCACGCTTACGCTTTATACTTCTGTGTTTTCGTGGCTCGTTCTTTCAAAGTATCTCGATCGCGCCATTATTCTCTGTTTCACGCCCGTTTTAGCCATCTTCCAAAATGGAGTTCGCGTCGCAGTCATCTATTTAATGGGTCATTTTGGTGGACTGAAGCTTGCAATGGGATCATGGCATACGTGGAGCGCGTATCTTGTCTTTCTACCGATGTTTGCGTTTTTAGCGCTTTTCGCACGAGCCCTTGAATCGCGTAGGAACCGCTAAATGCGTCTCGCTCATCAATGCTTCGCCGCTGCGTGGGTTGCGCTTGTTGTGTACGCAGCGTTTCTCGGAGTACAGATCAATCACGTACTCCAAAATCGCTATGAACTGCAGGGATTTACGCGTTCCTATCGTTCTCCTTATCAACTCGGCAACAGCTATCTATACGACCCGCGCGAAGGCTCGATCCAAGACGAACTCAAGGCTCGTTACAGCGTCAACGTGGCGATCACGCCAGACGCGAGCGCCGAACAATGGGAAATTGCGCTCACACAAGCGAACGTTCCCTTCTCCGATTGTTCTCAAAGCACAAGCGCAGATCCGAAGCTTCTTTTTTTGAGCGACCACACAACGATTCTGCAAATCAAAGAGAACGCACAAAAATCTCAGCTGTTTTTTCCGAACTTGGGCATGGCGCTCGCTGAAACGCCCAAACATCTGCGTTGCATCGCACTCCACGTAAAACATGTGACCGCATGGTAGCGCTGCACTTTTACTTGGCGCTGCTTTCTGGCGTCTTAAATGGGATTGCGTTCATTTACTTTGGAGCCTTTGCGCTGATCGCGAACGTGCCGTTGCTCTACGTGCTGCATCGCGAAAAATCACTTGCAAGGTCCATGTTTTTTGGCGGCGTGACCGGCTTCATCGGCGGCCTGCACATTTACGGCATCGCCTCATACGGCATCTGGATTCTCATCGCGTTCGCGCTCTACACCGCAAGCCAAATGGTGTTGTATGCCGCGCTTTTTTGTGTGCTCAAGCACCGTCGAGCGTGGCTGGACCTTCTCTTGCCGGCCGCTCTTTGGATGCTCACGGAATGGGTCCGAACACTTGGGCCTGTTGCCATGCCTGCGTCGTACGTGGGTTGTCTCGTTGAAGTTTCTTGGCTGAGACCGTGGAAAAACCTCATTCCCATTTTGGGCGGTCTCGGTGTCAGCGGACTTTGCGCGCTTTTTCAATCGGTCGTTTACGAATTCATCTTTCAAAAGGCAGTCGGCAAAAATCGCGTGCCGCAAAACTCGAAACGAGCCTTTGCCGCTTTGGGATTCATCGCGATCACCGGCGTTTTGGGTGTGATCAATCCGCCAAGTGTCGACGGTCGAGCGTTGCAAGTTGCAGCCGTGCAAGGAGGGCTGCCCAACGCTGTGTATGAAGCAGCTCGCATCGATGCGCTGGCCATGCGCGACATGATTTCGACTTATGAAATCTTGACACAGCGCGCCTACGCGAGTGGCGCGGAACTTGTGATTTGGCCTGAGACCGCCGTTCGAGCACCAGTGCTTCAATCGGCTGAACTCAAAGAGCGTCTTTTGCCCGCAAAGGACTCGCATTCCATTTTGGTTGCAGGATTGCTGCGCGAAGGCTTGGATCAAACATTCAACAGCGCGGCGGCGATTGCAGCCGGTGGCAATGTGATCGACACCACAGACAAAATTCGGTTGGTGCCGGGCACCGAATCCGATCTCACACCAGGAATCGCGCATCCGCTTCAAACACCGATTGGAAAGCTGGGCGTACTGATTTGTTTGGAGTCCGTCTTTCCGGATCTAGGTCGATCACAGGCGATTGAGGGTGCAGAAATTTTGATTGTCATCAGCAACGACGCCGGCTTTGGACGTTCGCCGATAACCAAGCACATGACCAATCGCGCGCGGGTCCGCGCATTGGAAACAGGCCGTTGGCTGGTGCGCGCGGGTCAAGCCGGATTGAGCGTCCTCATCGATCCAAAAGGTGACATTCAAAGCGAATTGGATTTGTTTGAATCCGGTGTACTTGTGGGACAAGTCGCCTTAAGAACAAGCCAAACGCCGTACACACGGTTTGGTCCTTGGCCACTCGCCCTTGTGTTCATCGTTCTCATTGTTACCTTTTTTTCGAAACGCCGCGTTTGTTAAATGCGCACAGTTTTACAAATGGAGAGTCACTTGAAACGCTGCATCATTCTGTTTCTCGCGTGTTGCGCGGCTTGCGACGGCGTCGGACCTCAGCCGAGCTACGATGGCATGGTCCGTGTGTTTGAAACCATTGAGTATGCAACGGGAGGACAAGCCGGATCGGCGAAGGCTGGCGATTGCAATCGGCTTTGTCCGCAACTCGCGCGTTGTTACGGTACCGAATGTGGTCACGATTTTGGTGAAGGACAAATTGTCTCAGCCCAAGCGGTTTGCACAGCCGCGTGCCAAAAATCGACCTATGAAGCCACAGAAGAACTCGACCGTCTCGTGACAATGGGTTGTTACAACGTGACAAGTCTCAACGGTTTCTGTGATTACTATGAACCGTTGCCACCTCATATCGCCACCGCCGACGCAGGCACAGATGACTGCGAGGCCATGTGCACCAGCGCGCGAACTTGCTTTATTGCTGCTTGTTCCAATCTCACGTCGAACGATGTGTCCGAACTTTTTGCGCAATGCATTCAATCGTGCAGCGGCTCACAAGTCACGCCAGATTATGCAGGCTTGGTACAGAACAACTGCGCGGCCCTCATTCAGCATCCTGAGAAATGTCCAACAGCGGTGGTCGAAGTCGAAATGGAATGTAACCAAGGACTTTACTGCGCCATGAAAGCCTGTTTGGAAACCTGCAACGATCCGTTATGCCAGGCAAGTTGCCAAAGTTACTGCGCCATCGGCTGCGGAAATTGCAGAAACGCCACTTGTTACTAAAACAAGTCATCTGTATTTGCTGAAGTTCTCAACAGAACATTGAACAGATACAGCGTTTTTTGAGAGTCCTTAAAAAATCACAGCAAGCAACTGTAACGTTTATTTCGCTACAGTTTTTTTGAAGCGAGTTTTTCAAGGATTTGTATACTCGCTCAATTTCTAAGAGGCATTGGAGACAGTCATGGCTTCCCGCCGGATTCTTTTGACGGGTTCGCTTCCGCCGAACACCATCCCCGTTTTTGAAACGGCCTGCCCTGAGCATGAAGTACTCGAGATCAAAGATGGCGCGCGCCTTGTGAGCGTGGTGGCACGACTGATCAAAGCGCAACGGCCTCCAAAACTCATTGTGATCGTTCCAGAACTTCGGAGGATCTCCGCAGTTTCCAGTATTCGGGCAATTCGCGCACTGGAACGCGCTGCGGGCTGGCACACCACACCGATCCTGTTTTACGCCGAAGATTCGGCTGAGTTGCAAGCTGATCTCAAATCGGTTGGCATGGCCGTTAACCTGGTTCGAAACACACAACTGCCAGAAAATGAGCAAATTTCGCGGTTGGCTCTCGCAACGGGCCGGCTTGTGACCAAGATCGGAGGTTGATGTGGAAAGTCGTTTTTGTCCGCACTGCGAACGCGAGGTGCCCGTCGAACTCTCCAAGCATACTGGCTACATCCTGCATGTTTGCTCGATTTGCGGTTTGGGATTGCAGGTCTCCCCGATTCCGTTGACCGATGACCAATCGAACGTGCGCCGCGGGCTCACCGGAAAGCTTGCTTCTGATTCAACCGACGATTCGACTACAAATTCTGTGTCGTTTGATCCGTCGCAGTCCATGGGTGGTGCGCTCGCACAGCTCAAACTTTTGCGTAAAAGCCAAACACTGCAGCCGGTGGTTGAACGCTCGAGCGCACGAACCGACACGCGATCAAGTGACGTTGGTCTCGAAGAGCTTCAAAGCCTCTCCACCAATTACACGCCCATTGCGCAAAGGCCCTATCGCCCGTCGCTGATCAATGCGAGCAATTCAGCGCAGCAGAGCTCGTTTTTGGGAAACGATGAGTCTTCCGAATCGCCGTTTGGTGATAAACCTACGACGCAGGTGCTTTCACAGTACAACAAAGTGCAAGTACCCATGCCCAAGGAACAACCGCCGGCGGAACCGAAGCAAAGTATTCAAAAGATCCTACTCATCGAACCGAATGACATCTTGCGATCGGTTTGCAAGGTTCTTTTGATTGAGCGCCAGCACGTTCAGTACGTCACGGATAAGGCCACAGCGTCGGATGGACTCGAAGCGTACATGCGAGCTTGTATCGAAGGAGATCGACCCGATCTCGTGATTCAAGAGATGCAATTCGCTGATATGAAAGGCACCGAGCTCGCTTATGCCTATCGCGGCATCGAAAAAGCGCTGGGTGTGCCGCACGTTCCCATCTTATTTTTTGCAAGTGAGCCGTTAAGCGACGACCAGCGAGCCATCTTGCAAGAGATCAAGCGCGTGCGATTCATCAAGAAGCCTTCTGGTTCGGTTGAGGCCGACGATTCGAGTTCTCAGGCTGGTTCCAACCAAAGCGCAAGCGCAGCCGCCGCCGCCGTACCGGCCGAAGTGGTGGCTGGAAAGCTCCTCGCAGCAGTGGGCAAGATCTTAGAGGGTTAACAACCTGCTGATAAACGGCGCGCTTCAAAATTCAGAAACGAGTCGAAAACGGCCGTTGGTGGCTTTCTTTAAAAGAGTTCCTTTGTTGGAGCTCTTTTTTTTGCCTTAAAAACGCCAAAAAGCGCCCTCAAACTCGAATCGATGGGGATTTTTCATCAGAAGTAGGCGGTCGATCGAAGTTGGCGGGTGAATTCTGCAAAAAACAGTGGATTACATGTCGTCGAACTTGATGTCGTCGTTTGCAGCGGTGCCGTTTGAGCCGGCGGCGGCGTTTCCACCAGCGGATTTCTTGCTCGTGCGCGCGGCGAGGGCTTTCTTTGCCTTGGTGTTGAGCACGTTGATGCGATTGATGGCACTAATCGCTCTCGGATCACCGTCGTCGGCGGCGACCTCAATTCGCTTTACGTAACTGCGCCATGCTGCCTGTAGTTCGAGACGTGTCCGATGTTTTGCGCCGATCTCTCGGTTCGCGATGGCGTCCGTTTGTTTAACAGCGAGCTCTTTAAAGTATTCGCTGGCCTTTCGAAGTTTATCAACCCAGATTGTCGCGTGCGCGAGTGAAATCACTTCGTCTGAAATGCTTGCCAGCTGTTCCAAGAGATTCTCAATTGCGCCGTAAGCTTCCGAGTAGCCAAGCTTGGTTGGATTCGCCGTTTTTTCGAAGATCTTGCGAACTTCTTTTGCGGCCTCACGGTTTTCAGCGACCGGATGGAAAACCATGGCACGAAGATGATAGTCAAGTGCCATGTAAGCTTCGTCGCCTTGAGCATCTGCATCGGAAAGAGACACTTTCTCGACAATCTTGGACATCGAGCTTCGGTACTCAGCCAATGCTTTCAAAAAGGCGGCTTCTGCCAATGAACCTTCTTCGCCGTACAGCTCATTGAGGATAGCCGCGATTTTGGTGTAGTAGCTGAGCGTCTCATTCATGCGGAAACGAGACGTATTGATCGTAGACAACTCAGGCATTGCAACTCCTCCTTTTATCAGCAAATCAATCTTTCAGTATCTGAAACGTTTTTGAAATGAAAATATTCCATGATTTCAATCAATGCGTGTTTTTTTTGATAAAACTCACCCGCTCGTCCTTCAACGCTGAGTTGAGACCGGTTTCATTCTCAAAAGCAGAACAGAAAGCTTTGATGATTGAGTAACAAAGCAAGAACTAAAAACAGATGCTTGCTTTCAGATTGATTGACTCAAAATTTCGAAACGAAAGCGTGTTTTCAATTTGATTCAAGCCAAAAACTCAAACGCAGGCTATGTTGATTTTTAAATCAAGCCATCGTCCACGCCTGAAGCTTGAAATCATTTTTAAGCAAGCTTTCGTTTCAAATGCTTTTAAAGATTCTTTTGTAGAAAAGCTGCCGTTTCAAAACGGAGCGTTTTATTTTTTGTAGGCAGAGCAGAAATTCAGATCGGAAGGAAGAATCTTTTTAAAAGCTTCTCATGATTATGATCATGTAGAAGGTTTTAAAATAAAAAAGCCCTCTGCCGAGGAGCAGAAGGCTTGATTCAATGGCTACGTATCTAAAAACGAGCGTTTATGCTTTGTTTTTATTAAGGACAAACCGGCAATTCAGAAACGCCGTCATTGCAGAAACCAGGTGTAGCCGTTGTGCTTTCGTTTAGCGAAGAAGACAAAACGAAATCACCCAGCACATCGGGGTCGCGCGTAATAGAAGAACCGGAGACGACCAGCGACATCAAACCGGAAGCGGTATTCAACACGGTGCCATCGCTGTTTCGCAACTCGTACTTGAAGATCTTAGAGGAACCATCTTCGCCCGTCAGGTTTGAGCTGTCGACAAGCGAGAACGAGCTATTAGAAACGCCATCTTTGCCGCACGGTTCGACCTTGGCACTTTCGGGCATCCACTTCCAGGCTTCCGCTTTGTAAACAACCACCGTACCGCTGGCTTGCAAGCAGCCGTTTCCGAACGCGAGCTTCGACTTGAGTTCTTGGCTAGAAGCGGTGGAACCCTGGTTTCCGTACAGCGTCACGTCTCCGAGTGCGATGTCTTTGGTGCTCTTGTTTACGATCTCAACGAACTCTCCAGCAGTTCCCTTAATCATGAGCTCGTTGATCACCAAGTCTCCCGGTTCGGCAGGCTCGCAACTGCTGACAAAGGGTTCGCAGTCACATTGACCATTCGAACAAACCGGAACATCGTTGCCCTCACAACTGCATTCGTTGCTATTGCTGCACAACACAGGTGCGGGTTCACAACCACAGTGGACGCCGTCGCAAGTCGGGACTTCGTCTCCGTTGCAGGTGCAGTCCGTGTTTACAGTCGCGCTGGTGCATTCAATTTCTTCGCACTCGCAAACGTGCATGTTGCAGTGCGGCACAAATCCGGAATTGCAATCGCAATCGAAATCGAAGGAGCATTCACCGCAAGAGACCGCGTGTTCGGCGTATTGGTTGCATCCCTCAGTGAAATCATTGCCATTGATGCAGGTTGCGGCCGAGAAACTGCATTCGGAAACCGAAGTGTGGTTTGCAACGGTGCTCTCCTGATTGAGATCAGGGTTACGTGTGACGCTTTCGTTTGCCATCAAGTATTGAGGGTCAACCGTGAGCGTATTCACGACGCATTCGCCCTTGGACTCATCGTTGTCATCGCACGCGATGCGCAATTCATAGAGCATCTTATCGCCGCTTCCGGAGTTCGGTAACGACAACGAAATGCCGGACACCTCGTCGCTAGACATGATGGGCATCGGAGGATTCCAAACCCACGCGTGCGGCTTCTTCCAAATGGCCACAGCGCCCTTAGGCGTCAAACAGCGATCTTTGAGCGTAAACTTTGCGGAACTTGCGAACGTACCGTCGGTCTTGGAGGCGTACATCTTGACACCTTTCAAACTGACGACGTCATTGCTCACGTTCACCAATTCGACAAACTCAATACCGCCGGGGCCGTTCACCATCACTTCGTTGATAACCAACGAACCTTCGCTGGCACTCACGGCATTTTTGCAAGGATCGTTCGGTTCGGCGCAGTCGCAGCCGTTCGGCGTGCAAGCAGGCACTTGTCCATCGGGGCAGGTATCAGGACAATCGTTATCAACGATGCAAGCGCATGGCACGCAGAAGTGATTGTCGCAAACAGCCGATCCAACCAGACATTCGCCACAATCCGAAGCGGTTAAGCACTCAACCTCGAGGCAGAGGCCATTTTGACAATCGGGGATCATGCCGTCCGACGCATTGCAGTCAGCTGCCGAATTGCAGGTGAACTTGCACTGGTCACTTAAGGCTGCGCCATTGTTGCATTGAGCCGGCGTCACAGTTCCTTGCGACACAATTTCGGATTGCAACATGGCGTCGCCGATCAAGTCTGGGCTTCGACCCACGGAGACATTCTTGACCAGCATTTCGCGAGGCACTCGGAACGTATCGATGGCAGGTG
>JAZUEA010000561.1:0-2171 GCA_045639945.1 Myxococcota bacterium | reverse complement strand
TGCACGCCGTCCGTTGAGCAGTGCGACGGATTGGACAGCGACTGCAACGGCGAAACCGACAACGGCCTTTGCTGCGCCGCCACCGAAACGCCAAACGGCATTACACACGTCTTCAAGCCGGGCGCCGACGTGCAGCAACTTCTCGTCACCGACGTGGGCAACGCCGACGCCTACCGCATCGCAGTTCGAACCGGCGAAAGCCACTGGAGCTTCTGGGTCAACTACTTGGCCGCCGAAGCCGACGAAGTGAAGCCGTTCCAGCGCCTTCAGCCAGACGACTCGCTCCAAGAATTCACCATCGACACCACCGACAAGGCGCTCGCCTTCCAGGCCGCCGGCGGTTGCAGCGCGCTGCTCACGCAAAAAGACGACAGCACCATTCGCCTGTACTGGCACCACGCCAGCCGCAACGTGCACGAAAGCGTCGACTTCTCGTGCTCCAAGCTGCTCGCCATGGACACCACGCACTACGTCGGCAGCGGCGGCTTGGACGCTCAGCCCGGCGAGGACAACTCCATCTTGGCCGTTTGCCCCGAAGGCATCTTCCGCATCTTCGCCGACGCGAGCTCGCACCCGGATCCCATCAGCCGGTTCTCGTTCAACGGGTTGGGCAGCGAACCGAACATTCAGTGGGCCACCATCACCCGCGCCAGCAACGGCGTGCTCACGCTGCTCGTGAGCTACATCTCCTCCAGTGGCACACGCCAGTTGTCGCTGTACAACTTCACGTCGTCCGCGAACCGCCTCACGCCGTTCTCGACCATGTTCAACAGCTTGGCGTCGCTCAGCAGCGAAGACCTGGAATACCCGATTCAGCTGCACAACAACGTCACGCGCGCCCCGATTCAGATTTTGCCCGGCGGCCACGCTCGCGTGCTCATCAACTCGCCCTACGGATACCGCTGGCAGAACGTGGTCGGCTCCGCGAATCCGTCGCGCGTTGAGTACGCCGTGCCCGCTCAAAAGCTCGTGACCTCTGGCCCGTTCATGCACAACGGCGTCGAGTCGACCGGCTTCTGGGTCACCGACGTGACGGGCGAAGACGGCTTCAACCTGTGGACCACCGAGCCTACCTTCATTTGGGAAGGCCCCGAGCCGCTTTGGGCCATCAACCGCGGCGCCGTCCAAACCGACCGCAGCGGCATCGCCTTGGACACGCAGGACATTGCGGTTTACATCGTCCCCGATGAAAACGACGCGGAGACGTGGAAGCTGATTACGCGCCAGGTTTCCTGCCACGATCTTTGATTCCGCGCCGATCGATACCACGCTTCGACCCGCCCAAACCGCCTCACCTGATTTAAATCACACTTTTTAGCGCTCAAAATGCTCGTTTTCGGTCAGGGAAACGGCATTTTCCTCTCAAAATGGCGCGTCCCCGGTTGGGGAAACTGCATTTGTCTCTCCAAATGGCTCGTCCCAAAACGGGAAAGGGCATTTGTCTCTCCAAATGGCGCGTCCCCAATTGCGGAAACGGCATTTGTCTCTCCAAATGGCTCGTCCCAAAACGGGACGCGGCATTTGTTTGTCAGAATGTAACATCAAATTTCGGGGATTGAGCACTTTGTATCTAAAATGGAACATTCCGTAAGGCGGACGATCCATTTGTGTATCTGAATTGCACATCCTGTGTCGGGGATGTGGGATTTGGATACACAAATGCAGTTTCCCTCTTTTTGGGGCCGGGCGCGGGCGGGCGCTTTTCGGTTTTTACCCGAGGCGCGGGTGGGCGCTTTCTTTTTTCCGCGGCGGCTCGGTGGTGGGTGATTTTTCCCTGGAGCTCGGTGGTGGGTGATTTTTTTCGCGGCGGCGAATGGCTTTTTTCTTTTTCAGTGAGTGATTTTTTCCGCGGCGGCGAATGACTTTTTCTCGCGCGGGTGGGCGCTCATTTCAAACGCACTCCTGAGGGGATAGGGAGAACCCGGTTGCGGGCCGGGTTCTCCCTTTCCCCTCAGACTCCCCAACCCTCTCCTGCACGCTTCTTTTTCTGCTTGCCTCTTAGTTGCGGCTTGCTTCTTGCTTTTTTTCGTTACGGCTTGCTTCTTGCTTTGCCCGGGCAAGGGCATTGCTTTGGACGAACAACGGTAAAGCATGCATGCCAGTGAAGCGAGTAGCAACTCACATCGCCAGTAGGAACAAAGCGTGCGAGGAGGGGTTGGGGGTTTTAGGGG
>JAZUEA010000560.1:0-3888 GCA_045639945.1 Myxococcota bacterium | reverse complement strand
CAATCGTCATTGGTCAGATTAATGAGAATATGCGGATTTTGGTCAGCAAACTTTCGTAAGAAGGCAGGCAATATTCCTTCGTAACAAATATTTACTCCCAAACGGACTTCTTCGTCGCCAAAGAGCTTGGTCTTCATGACCTCAACGCGCTCACCAGGCGTATCTCGACCAAGTGCCGGGATCATCTTGTAGATCCACGGGTAATATTCCACAAAAGGTACGTACTCTCCGAACACAAGTAAGTGTACTTTGTCGTACTGACCTAGGACTTCACCCTCTGGATCTAATAAGAAGGCCGTATTGTATTGTAAAAAGTTCTCGCCTTCGTAACGCGGCGTCGGCTGATCTGCGATTGTCGTCGCCGTAAACAATAATGGCGTATGGAAACCTCGGATTGGAGCCGTCCTATCAACCGCAAGCGTGCCCAAACGAAGGTCTTCTTCGTAATTTGCAACTAATGGAACCTTTGAACTAGGGAATCGCTTCGAATCTCGCTGTAATGCGCTTTGACGGTAACCACTCTCTGCCCACAAAATAAGATCCACACCATCTTTCTCAAGTTGTGCAGACATCTGTTGATGTAAGAGCAAGTGATTCATTCGTCGTTCGCGCGTTTCAGACTCAAAAATACCAATATCCGCTTCTACAATGCCGATATCTAACTTATCTGCCTCATTCACACGCGAGTCGGTTTGCCAAATTCGAACAGCACCATAGCCAAAGGTAATGGCCAGCATGGCAATCGTGACCATTGTGATGCGCCAAGGACGCGGCCGACCGTCAACCAACGCTCTAAGCCAAAGATAAAGATTGGCATTCACGCGATACAAAAGGAACGTAACGGCTGTAATCCCGAATAAATCGACAATTTGCATCACCGCCGGGAACAAATACTGGCTGTTCCCCATGTACGCAGGAAAAATTCGAGGAACCGCGATCTCCACAGCGACCATTGCGAGCGGCGCGGTCCATTCCACACCTAATCTACTGGTATTCGCGAGTCTATTTAGAATCCACGCCCAGATCCCCCACATCAAACCAAGGTAAAAGGCGTGCAAAATCATAATGCCGTAAGCGACGATCCACGGTAAGTGACCAAAAGTGATCATCAAACCGCCAATCCAGTAGTAACCGCCGCTGTTAATGATGGTCCCGGTTAAAGTTCCGTACCAAAATGCGCCTTTGGGTGATTTATCTTTGAGCATCCAAAGGATTGGAACGTGACTCACCCAAAGTAACGGCCAGAAAGTATATTCAGGAGACCAGTCATTCGGGAATGCAGCGAAGGTTGCAACACCACCTAAGAGCGCAAGGAAAAGATCGCGCACCCAAAAAGAGCGTCGGACAGCAAAATCTTGATTCATGACGCTGGAAATATCGAATGAAGGAAGGTCAAGTGGGGCTCGCCAAGCCCAAATAGAACGCACGACGTCGGCGAAACGACGCAATGAGACCATGGGTCACGCAATTAGGGGCGCGAAGAATACAGCGCAGGGCGTCAACAATCAACCGGCGTCTTGCCTCGCGAGGCGCAATAGCGTATCAAACCGTACGTAGAGGATACGCCCATGTCAGATCAATCCAATCAGTGGTCCGAAGAAGACGGAGACGAGACCATCATTGCAGATGGAACAGCCGATCTCCTGCAAAACATGCGCGCAACCAAGCCTGCGTTTCAATCCGGCGAACAGTCTGAATCCGCATTGAACACTGGAACTTTAAATGAGCCAGGAGTCCAATCTTTTTCGGAGGATCCGCTCGACGACGACGCAGACGAAGATTGCACGATCATTGCCGAAATGCCATTTGATGGACGAGTCGGGCAAGAAATCGCCGGTCGCTATGAAATTCTCCGAATTATCGGCGAAGGTGGTGTTGCGATCGTCTACGAAGCCGAAGATCACCAAACGCGACGCCATTGCGCCATCAAAGTTTTGAAACAGATGAGCGCACAAGGCCAATGGCGGCAGCGATTTGATCGAGAAGTCCGTCTTGCGGCGCAGCTCAAGAGTCCAAATATTGTAGAGCAATTGGACGCGGGCATTCTTCCCGACAAAAGGCCGTACTTGGTCCAAGAACTTCTTTACGGAAAGACCTTAGGCGACCAACTTGAAGAGGGACCGGTCGATCCTCGCACCGCAGTTTCGTACGCATACAGCATTTTATCGGCGCTCGAAGTTGCTCACGCGCACGGCGTCATTCACCGCGACCTCAAACCGGAAAATGTTTTCCTCACAAAGCTCGACGGCCAGCCAGTTGTGCCCAAAATTTTGGACTTTGGCTTTGCTATCCAGGCAGACGAAGCGCCGGAGCATCGATTAACCGTGGTCGGCATGGCGGTCGGTACGCCAAGATACATGTCGCCCGAGCAGTTCTCCAACCCAACCAAGGTAGATCACCGAGCGGACCTTTACGCTGTAGGCATTATGCTTTACGAAATGCTTAAAGGTCTTCCACCTTTCCTGGGCGATGAACCTGAGATCCCCGATAAGATCAAGGGCTTAAGCCTTGGACCGCGTTTGGGCTGGATGCACATCAATTCAACGCCTCAAAATATCCCGGGGATGCCTCCCAAACTCATGGCCTATCTCCAAAAAATACTCGCGAAGCGCCCAGATGATCGTTTTGCGAGCGCCAGTGAAGCTAAGGCGGCGTTACAAGGAGTCCTTCAGCGCCCCGAAGATATGCGTCCCCCTATGCGTCCTACGAATGTGATTGCGGAAACGATGACGATCACGCGTTTACAACCGCAACATACGCAATCTTTCCATTCGACCTACCAATTACAATCGTTAACGCCACCAAAAAAGCGTACAGACTGGTTACTCATTGGTCTCGCCGCCTTAGCAGTTACTCTGGTGGCCATCGCCGTTATACTTACCCTCGGTCGTTAGCGTGTGAGCGCCATCGCACAACTCTTCGGCGTTCTGGTTACAGCTTTAGAAGCCACTTACCTCCTTCGTTCAGCGCCGAATTATATTAAAAGACTGCCCAAACCGAGCGACGTGGTGCCGCCATATACTTTATGGTTGCTCGACGACACTCCTGTGCCAACTCTTGAGCCTGAGCCGGTAACGATACACCGAGGACTTACACCTCCCAAAAACTCTACAGAACGAATTCTCGTCTTATCTGAGCACATTAAAGTTTCTAAAGATCTGCCAGGACGATTATCTGCGATTGGTGAAGATTTTATTTCGGTACTTCCACATACGACGCGGAGATTGTTTACAGGCACAACTGAGGTTTTATGGAGGTTACTTGCCTACCCTGAAGCCGTATTAAGCCAAGAGAGTAGTTACTCTTTTGCAGATCGCAGATGTGCATGGATAAAAAAGCAAGATCTTGAGACGATTACACGGCTACATGATCCAATTCTCGCAATAGCGCGTCGAAGAAAATCACGTGGATTGCATATTGAACTAAGGGAAGGTCGTGGTTCTGAATCGCCTATAGATAAATTTTACAGCGTTATTTGCTGTAAATCGAGCCCAAGAAGTTATCAAGACCTACGCAAATCACTGGATAGCGTCTTTCGAATACCGTGGACTCGTGGACTGATTGCTATCATACTTACACTTCGAGTGATTGCACCTTGGCCTTTCCTCTTTTTTGAGTCTACGCGGGCATTAGCACTATTAGCAATTGGTCTTGCATCTGCTACGCGACTCATGACATCAGTACGTGATGGATTCTGCTATTCACATTTTTTAACGTGGCCAATCCTTGAACCTCTCTGGCTAATCAGTTTTTATAGTAAGGCCAAGTTACCTACATCTAAATGGAATGAAGTTCAGTACAAGTCGAAGAAGCAGATCACAAATAAAGAACTATTTATCTTTCCGTCTTTAGACAATTCAGCACTGGGTTATTCAATTCGTCATTTTA
>JAZUEA010000559.1:0-3245 GCA_045639945.1 Myxococcota bacterium | reverse complement strand
CAATGCTGAAGCGTGGTTTACCGTTGAGCGCAGCGATATTTTAAGTGAACGTCGTTTCAAGCTTACAAAGAACAGCGAAATCATTGAAGTTCCTATCACAAATGAAATGATTCCGAACGTTTATGTTTCGGTCAATGTGGTTCGCGGACGTGTCGAAGCTGAAACAACACAGGGCGATCCTGGTCGTCCCAAGTCACTCATTGCGAGCAAGCTTTTAAAGGTATTGCCGACACAAAAAACACTTAACATTGTATTGAATGCACCTGATCGCGTCACGCCTGGTTCTGAACTCAATTTAGATCTGCAAGTCACTGATTTTAAAGGTGAAGGTGTTGAATCTGAAGTCACCATTTGGGCGGTTCACGAAGGCGTTTTGAATCTTACAGATTACCAGACACCAACACATGATTGGTTCTTTCAGACACAACCAAACATCATTTCATACAAGGGGAACTTGCGATTGCTCTCTGAGATGACCGTTGAAGATCTTCATCAGTTTGCGCCGCAGCTACAACACGCAATCAAGTATCGCAAGGCAGATCTAAAAGGAGGCAGAGCCCAAATGCTCAACTTCGCCACTGCCAAAGCTGCGCCTGCACTCTTCAATGCAGTGGAAGTTGAAGACATGAAAGCAGAAATGAGATCAACGGTAGACGCGACGCCATACGAAAACGCCGAAAACTTTTCGATTCGGAAAGACTTCAAAATAACGGCATTTTTCTTGTCGAATGTAAAAACTGACTCAAATGGGCAAAGCCACGTTCACTTGAAATTGCCTGATAATATTACCACTTACAAGCTGATGGCCATTGCTGTTGATAAGACTGATAAGGTTGGCAGCGCCCAAAAAAATTTGCTCATCAACCAAGATATTTCGGCTCGCATTGCTCTGCCTCGCAGCGTTCGCGAAGGCGATCGATTCACAGCTGGCATCATTTTAGACTCGCTCAATAAAGAAGAAATCGACGTAGAAGTCAGCGCTCAAATCAGCGGTGACTTGATTGCACTCGAACCTTTGAGTCGCAAAATACACGTGGGCAAAGCAGGCAAAGAAGTTCGTTTTGAATTCGAAGTACCTGTTATTCAAAGAGATAGCACCTCAGCCACATTGCAATTCTTTGTGAAGAGTGAGCTTGGTACCGATGCAATTGAGCACAAATTAGCAATCACCCGCTCGGTTCCGCTTGAAACTTTCACACTCTACGGCCTGACCAATTCGGAAGACATGCAAGCGCTTCATGTGCCGGCGGACATTCACACAAACAAAGGAGGTCTGGAAGTCACGCTTTCACAAACGATTCTCGCAGGTTTGGCTGAAGATGCGCAAAACTTAATCGAGTATCCGTACGATTGTTTAGAGCAGCGCGCGAGTCGCTTGATACCGTTGGCTTTGATGCAAAAGATTTTGAAGCGCTACAACCATGAGCTTGAAAACGAGAGCGAAATTTCAGCAATCATCAAAAAGAACATCAATGAAATAGCCAAGTTACAAGCACAAAATGGCGGATTTAAGTATTGGCCCAATTCGAGAAAACCGTCGTACTACGCCACAGCGTGGGCTGTTTTTGCTCTCGGATTGCTCGAACGAAACGGTTACAGCATTCAACCCATCAATTTGCCGGCTGCCGAAAAATATCTGCAAACCAACACCCAAAATCTCTGGTCTGGTGAAATTGCGCTGGCTGCCTTTGCTCTTTCTGAAAATCGTCAGCCACTCGGAAAGTTAGCAGGATTATTGAATCGAAATGATTACACTTCGAGCTTTGCTCAGGCGCTCATCGCTCACGTCATTTCAAAATCGAACATTGAAAAATCAAACGCGATTTTGACCAAGCTCTTTAACAATGCACGCATCGAAGCAGATCGCGTCACAATCGTGGATCAAGACAATTCTGGCACTTATTTTTACAGCCAAGATCGCGCAACCGCAGCAACCTTGCTCGCCAGCTTGCGCATTTCACCCGATCACCCCTTTGTGACACGTCTCGCTCGTCAACTCATTTCACGTCGCCACGGTAAGGGATTCCAAAACACACATGAAAGCGCGTTCGCTCTGCTTGCATTGAACGAATACTCTAAAAAATTTGAGTCAAAAGGCTTTGATTTTATTGCGAAATCGTTTTTAGGCGAAAAAGAAATCGCGTCCGTCAACTTCACTGCTCAAAACGATGAATCTCAAACCATCACACTTTCGTGGAATGACATTGCACTCGCTCAAAGCACGCCACTCAACTTCACTGTAGAACCGGAAAATCGTCTCTATTACAGCGCACGCCTACGTTATGCACCCATCGCAGAACTGCCTGCTGTGGACAACGGATTCACAGTTGAACGCTGGTATACACACGAAGACGGCACCATTGCCGAAAGCGCCACCGAAGGCGAAAATCTACGAGTGCACCTCAAATTCTCCACTCACAAACCGCGTGATTACGTAGTTATCAATGATCCCATGCCATCAGGATTGGAATCGCAAGATCCAAGCTTAAAAGGTAGCCGCCGCGACGATTTAACCCATGGCAGCTGGATTTTCGACCACACCGAACTTCGCAACGACCGCGTTTTACTCTTCGCCGATCGAATGTCTCCCGGTGAGCATCACTTTGAATACACCGTTCGTGCCATTACACCTGGTATATTCAAGCTCGCACCCGTCACAATTGAAGAGATGTACAACCCAGAAGTATACGGTCGAACCCATACCGGAACCTTTAAAATTCACGCAAAAGAGAAATAATCACACATAGATGTGATTTCTCGTCTTTATCTATAGCTCCCCTTTTTATCGCTTCATTTAAAAGCCTAAGACTTAACGCTTGCACCGCAGGACGACCGCGCCTAAACTCCCGCCGTTCTAGAATTTTCTGCTTTTAAAATCTGTCTATTTTCAAGAGGTTACACGTGCAGCCGATTCATCCGCGCGACCGATTCATCACCGTCTACGGCCGAAAACCCGTTTTAGAAGCTCTGCACGACAAAAGCCTGCGCTGCGACAAGCTTCTCTGCGCTCGAAATGCCACCGGGGCCATCATCGATGAAATCAAAGCCGCTGCGAAAGAGCGCGGAATTAAAGTAAAATTCGTTGAAGAATCTGCAGTAACGCGCATTTCAAAAAACGGCCGCCAAGACCAAGGTGTGGTCATGGACATCGAAGCCGAAATGCAAGCTGATCTCGAAACCTGGCTTCAGAACTGCCCCGAAAAAGCTCGCATTTTCGCACTTGACGGCATCACAACGCCTGCAAA
>JAZUEA010000558.1:0-5951 GCA_045639945.1 Myxococcota bacterium | reverse complement strand
TGTAAAACGGCTGAACCAAAACTTCGTGCGCCGGCTGTTCGCAATCATCGCCCTGATTGGGCTCACTGCCCATTTTGTAGCGACCACCCGAAATAAACTTGAGCGCCGCGCGCATCTCGGTCTGCGGCAAATCCTTGGCCTGTGACGTACTATTTAATGCCTGATCAAAAGCGTCGGCATTTGCAGGACGACCTTCTGGCTCAAACGAAAGTGCCGAAATTAAAAGCGTTCGCAGACTTTCGGGACAATCCAACGACAGAACAACCCGCTCCGGCGCTCGCAACGCCATGGCTGGCAAATCGTGACCAAGCCACAGGTAAACCGCGCACAACGCCAGCGAGTAAAGATCAGCGGATGCAGTCAAAGTCGCTTTGTCGTCAAAGAGTTCCGGCGCCCAGTACGTCAATCGCGCAAGCAATCCCGCGCCGCCTTCGCGCATCGTCGCGGTGGCATCGGCCAAACCAAAATCACAAATCTGAATGCGACCTGTGCCATCAACCACGATGCAACGAGGACTCAAATCCAGGTGCAAACAACCATGGCGGTGCGCGTAGGAAAGCGCTTTGGCAACATCTGAAATAATATCAATGATATCGCCCTGGCCACACGCACCTCGCGCGACCAATTGCTCCAGCGTGCCACCTTCTGCAAACGTGGTCACAAAGTAATCAAGGCCGCGCTCTTCGCCGCGTGGCACCAAAATCTTTGAAATTCCAGCATATTGCAGATGTGCGCATGAGGTTACACGCGCAAAAATGCTCTCACGGCGTGCAACATCGGACGAAACCTCTGGCCGCAAAATCTGCAACACAACCTTGCTGGCTGTTTGAACGTCGAACGCGCGCCAGGCTGTGGTGACCGTGCCTTCCGCCAAAATCGCTTCCAATCGATAGCGACCGGCAATCGTAGCACCCGCAGCAATTCGACCTTCGCTGCGCGCCTGCTGCTCTAACAAATCGAGCTCGGCCTGGTAGCGATCAAGCGGTTCGCCGCGTTCTTGCGCCTGATGCATGCGACGACCAGCTTCAGCCAAGCGCTTGGCCATGATCTCGCTTTCATCGTCCGACGCACGCCCACCGCCGCCCGGTTCAAGATAAGCCGCGAGTCGCGAGCACAAACGCTGAATGTCGCCACCTACCCAATTGACCGGCGTAATGCGACGCAATCTTGCAGGCGTTTCCGCAGGCGGCGCAGTGCGGTCGATCATCAGCGGCACCACGTACTCCGGGCCTGCAGGCATGCCCGTGCGATCCAAAATATCGGCCACAAACGGATCGTCTTTATGCGTGGCGGTGTCGCTCAGCGGAATCAACAACACGCGCGCTTGGCACGCCGTTGCAAGCCCCGCCTCTGCAGGCGAATCCACTTCAGAAAAAACTCGGAACGATGCAGCAAGCGCACGCGGCAAAAATCGCTCAAATCGCGGATCGCCAGCCGCTTTGCAAACGTAAAAATCGTACGTAAACGCACCAGGCGCAGGCGAAAACGACCCCGTCAGGCGGCGCGGTGAACTCAACGCCGACATGCCGGAATTCAACGCCGACATGCCAGAGCTGGGCGTAGAACGATCCGGTGTCAGCACCAGATTCGGATTAGACGCGTTTTTCCAGGCTTCTGCCTCGATACGAGACGACTGATTTGCCACAAAAACAGGGCGAGGGCTGGATGTCGTCATTACCGGACGCGAACTCTGTCCGGCAATTGGAATGCTCGAAATCGGAATCGAAGCCATCGAACCTTGCGATTTCATTGAAATCGAAGGTCGCGATCCCGTGGTCATTCGCGGACGTGGTGCGAGCGGCGCAGACACATCGATGTCGGCAAAACTCGCATCGTCGTCCAGCTGCGCTTCAAAAAGTCCGGAAACCTCGGCCGCAAAATCCGCAACAGGACGCTGAGCCATGCCCAATCGCTCAGCGGCTGCCTCATAAGATTCACGGAAAAGCGGCATGCCTGGCGGCGTTGGGCGCGAAGACGGCGAATGCGCCGGCGGCGTTGAATATGGCACATTGGACGGTGCCTGCGAAGAATACGATTGTGGTGCAATACTTTGCGGAATCGACTGCGCGTTCATTTGCGGAAGCGGCTGCGACGCATCACTGCTCACTTCTCCCGGACGAAGCACAATGCCGCTTCCACACTGCTTACAGCGCAGGCGCACCGGGCCTTCTTTCAGGCGCTCCTCAATACGCACGCACATCGCGGGATTCCGCAGATTGTGCTCCGCGCCGCAGTGCTCACAGCGAAACCGCATGATTCACCTTCTTCGCATCAGAGAAGAGCGTGGAAAGCGTATGTTGCAGTGCTTCAAAGGAAAAATGTCTCGCGCCAATTTCGAAGTTGCGATCGGTCATCGCTTTTTGCAGCGCTGGATCCCACAACACTTGGCGAATTTCTTCGACCGCTTCTGGCGTGAGTCGACCGTCACGAATCATGACAGTGCGGAAGCCTTTGGAGCCGATATCCGGCCAAAAAACAGGTTCGTACGCGTTTACAAAAATGGGACGACGCGCCTGGATGCACTCTAAGAAAACGTTGCCGAAACCTTCGTAGTGGCTGAAATAAGTGCACGCCGTGGCTTGCGCGTAAGCGTCGGCCAGCGAGTAAATCTTGCGACCATCCGACGTGACACCGCGACTGGTGGCAAATCGATCACCAGCGAACAAAACGCGCTCGCCTAACCTCAAACGACCGACCTGCGCACAAAGCTCAGCCATGTATTCATCTTGACGCTCACTGCGCGAAGTACCTGCAATTACAAGCTTTACTTGCGGATCGTTCAGTCGATAGCAGAGCTCAACCGCGGTCTCGATGCTCTTGCGACGCACAATGCGCGAAATCTGGAAAAGCACCTTGTCGCTTGCTTTGAGTCCCAAATCGGAACGCAGCGTTGCGTTGAATTCGTCGGGCTGGCCAAAAGGCGTATTAAAATCAACGACATTCGGCACAATCATCGCAGCAATGCCGCGCTGCCAAAGCGCATCGCACGCAGCGTGGTTGATCACAACATGCTTAACGTTGGGAGCCACCAGCGGGAAGCAACGCGCGAGCACCATCGCCAATTGAGGCAATGGCGTAATAAATCGATCGCCGCCTTCCCATGCGAAGTTGTGGTCGTGACAAACCGTGGGCACACGCAATTTGGGAATGACTTTTTCAAGCGCCATGCCCAATTGAATGTGACGCGGCAGCGCAGAAGCATTTTCGATGATCAACGCATCGAAATTTTCGCGGCGCACCCACGCTTCAATTTCGGCAGCCAACGCTTCAGCCTGAGCTTCAAGCTCCGCGATAAACGCCGACTCGTCGTAAGGCTCGCCGAAAAATGCGATTTCCTGAGCCCAAACGGTCGCAGGGTGATCAAGCGCTAATTCAGGACAAAGCGTTTCATTTTCAAGCTCGTCCTCGAATTCACCAGCCAAAACCGCGCAGCGATGTCCCATGCCACGCAGAACTTTGAGCCACTTAGAAGCTTCCAGCGCGACGCCATCAAGGCCACCCGCGCGCGCAATGATCATGCCGAGATACACTTGCGACCCTCTCTAATAGCCTCTTCGCAATACGAAAGCGCATCGCAAGTGTCAATAGACGTGAGGGTTCTTAAAAAGCAATGCGCGCTTCACCCAAAAGTCCGTCTAAATGCGACTCGTCTCCCCACGTAAGAAGACGCCAAAAAATCTTTGTAGAATCAAGGCGATCGGGCGTGAGTTCAAACTTGTGAATCGCCGCATTGCTCGTGCGATAGCCTTTCGGACGACCAGGCGGAAGTCCTAACGCCCGTTGCAAAAACGACGTGCACAAACCACCATGAGTAGCCACAAAGATCGTGCCGTTCGGATGTTTGCGCGCCAAGTCTTCGAAACACGCGACCGCTCGCGCATCTTTTTCGTTAGCACTTTCACCTTTTGGCATTTTCACATCGGGCACACCTTTCATAAATGCGTGAAATTCTTCAGGAAACATCGATTCGCATTCTGTAAAAGTGTGGCCTTGAAAATCGCCCATGTGCCATTCTCGAAGCTTTTCGAGCGGCACAATTTCCATCTCAGAACCGTTTGCGCCGCGGCCTCGCGCCACACACGCAGCCGTTTGCATCGCACGACTGAGATCACTTGAGTAAATCGCATCGAGCGACACGCGTTGCATTGCGCGACCAAGCGCTTCTGCCTGCAAACGACCGAGCGCTGAAAGTGGAACGTCCAAAAGTCCCTGAATTCGACCGGCTGCGTTCCACTCTGTTTCGCCGTGACGCGCGCAATAAATAATTGTCATCGCCAACCAGCCGTTAAAATTTCTGGCACCGCTCGAGCAGTTTCGATGAGTTTGAGCGTGCACGGTCCGCGAGCGAGAATTTCCGGATTGCCAACAACCAGCAAATGCTCACGCGCACGCGACACCGCCACGTTGACCAAATTGACGCGCTCATTCAAAAAGCTGAGTGATCTCAACGTTGTACAAACTGTCGAGAAAATCACAATTGAGCGCTCACCACCTTGAAATCGGTGAACTGTGCCAATCGCAACTTCACCTTGAGGCGCAAACAAACCTTGCTGCGACTCCAACGCTTCTTCAAAACTCTCGCCCGTTGGAATTTGAGCCCGACGAAGAGCCTGCAAAATCGCTGCGTACTGTCCAACATACGGCGTAATAATTGCGATTTCGCCAAAACCAATGCCTGCCGCAAATAGCCGATTACAAAGCGAAACAACCTGATGAACTTCGGCGTCATTCGCCCAACTCCCATCTTGGCGACGTTGCTCACCTTGAGTGGGAAACAGCAAAACATCGTTTGTGAGCCAATTTACTTTTGAAATCCAGGACTTTGGCTTTGTTTCAACGCGCAGGCCGTACTCACAAAGTGCATTTGAAATCGAAATGATTCCGGGCTGGCAGCGGTAGTGTGCACGCAAAGTTGGTCGCTCGTGTTTGCATAAAACCGCTCGATCCGCCAATCGCTGTGCTGACGATGTGTTTTTTTCGTGAACTCGATAAGGTTCTAATTTTTCTGGAGAAATTGTCAGTTTTGCTTGTCGCTGAACGCGTTCTTCGTCTTGCAAACTCAGGCGTACAACCGGTTCAAGCTGGTGCACATCGCCAATGCACAAAACTTGCTCCGCTCGCATCAACGCTGAAATTGCGTAGGCCGGATGACACTGACCAGCTTCGTCCAAAATCATGCGAGCCGCCGAATCTGAACTGGGCGGCAACGTATTTCCGAGCGAAAGAAGAGTGGTACCGAGAACAGGAAAAAGCTTTAGAATCCAATCACTTTGCTTTTCATCGTCCTCAATGAATCGTCGGAATGAGCATTTGGTCGAAAGCGATTGCACTGCAGCCTGTAAAGCTTGTGAAATCGAGGACTTATGAAGCGCAATCCACGCTTGACGCACATCCAACGCGAGCAAAAACAAGCGATGCTCCGCTTCAAACGCCAAATCCGCTGTTCGCTTTTTTAAAACCGCTTTGTCCGCCGCTTCGCTCGGTAAAAGTTCTGCAAGCTCCGCTTCAATTTTCGCGCGCTGCACACCTTCAGTCACATCGTGCAAACGATTCTCGATTTCGGCCATGCGCTCGCGCGTTACATCCAAACTGTCACTCACCGCCGTTTGCCAAGCGTCCAGCGCATCTTCCAACTCAGCGTGACGCGGCACATCCGGCGGCATGCTGTGCGGAAAATCGAGTCCCAGATTGGCCAAATCGCGCGCCGCTTTTTTGAACACACCTTCTGCGCGATTCCAGCGCCGCTCTGCCTGTGCAATCGTTTTGGAAGTGGTGCCGTTCAAAACCAAATCGAGCCGCCCCAACTGCATGCGAACCGATCGCATTTGCAGCTGCGCTTCTTCCAAGAAGTGCATTTCCTCGCTGGAAACACTTGCGGTGTCGCCCAATTTTTCGAGCTGCAAACGCAATTTGGAGCGCGACTGCTCGCGTTCGAGTGCAGTTTCTAAATC
>JAZUEA010000557.1:0-3314 GCA_045639945.1 Myxococcota bacterium | reverse complement strand
AAAAATAAGTAACTGATAACAATGTGAAATAAAAACGGCACTTGTCAGTTAGAGTTAACAGAATGGCAGGGAAGTTTAGACAAAATAAAAAGGCGCAGACCTTTTAAGATCAAGCGCCTTTTATTTTGGAACTTTTAACGTTCCAACGTGAGCGAACGTGCTCGCTCTGTGCTGAATGCTCAGTCGTTGACCATGCACTCCGGCTGACCCGTGCTTTCGAGCACGCTGCGCCAAACGATGCCTTCCGGATCGATGAACTTGCGCTTGCCCGAAATGGCGGCGAGCGGAATGTGAATGAACTCGTCGTTCCAGCAGCCGATCATCATGCCCGTTTTGCCTGCCATTGCGGCGTGAACGGCGTGCTGACCCAAGAAGAGGCAGTACACGCAGTCGTTCGGGATAGCGGGCACCGAGCGGATCATGTAGCTCGGGTCGATGTACTTAATGGAAACGTCTTTGCCGAGCTTGGCGAAGTACTCTTTCACGCGGTCGCGGACCAAGAGACCGATGTCGCCCAACTTGCTGTTGCCTGAAGCGTCTTTGCCCAAATCATTGAACAGGTTTTGGCCGGCGCCTTCTGCGACCACGATGAGTGCGTGACCACGGCGATCCATGCGGCGCTCGAGCGCTTTCAACAAGCCTTTTTCGCCGTCGAATTCGAA
The DNA here is from genome assembly GCA_045639945.1 of Myxococcota bacterium. Classification (GTDB taxonomy): domain Bacteria; phylum Myxococcota_A; class Bradymonadia; order UBA7976; family UBA1532; genus UBA1238. The sequence goes on along the minus strand of JAZUEA010000557.1, from coordinate 2,652 downwards.
CGGAACTTCGGGAATGAGCACGAAGTTGGCGTCCGGCTGCGCGAGTGCGGCGTTGGCGGTGACGAAACCGGAGCTGCGGCCCATGAGCTTGACGATGCCGATGCCGTTTTGGCAGCCCTTGGCCTCGACGTGCGCGCATCGCAGCGATTCGGTTGCCTTGGCCACGGCGGTGTCGAAACCGAACGTACGCGACACCAAGTAGATGTCATTGTCGATGGTTTTCGGAATACCGATGACCGAGATGTGCAAACCGCGGCGCTTGATTTCTTCGTAAATCGCGTTGGCACCTTGCAAAGTGCCGTCGCCGCCGATCACGAACAAAAGTCGAATTTCTTCGCGGTACAGCGTATCGACCATGATGTCGACCGGCTGAGGACCACGCGACGAGCCCAAAATTGTGCCGCCGTTGTCGTGGATGTCCTCAACCACTTCGGGGGTGAGGTCGATGAGCGGTAAGTGGTTGGCCGGGTTCAAACCCGAGTAACCGTAACGCACGCCTTTGATGTGGCGTACGCCGTACATGTAGGTGAGCTCGTAACAAATGGCGCGGATGACGTCGTTCAAGCCAGGGCACAAACCGCCGCAAGTAACGATGGCCGCTTTGACGTTGCTCGGATCGAAGAAGATTTTTTCACGCGGGCCGGCGCGTTCAAACGTGACGGTGTGTTCGACGTCCTGGCTGACCAAGCGGTTCAGCTCTAAGTCGCGTAAAATGCGGTCCTCATCCGAGACAAAGCGGTGATACGGCAGTGGAGAGGTAATTGTGCAACTGCCGAGGTTCGCGATCTTGGTATCCATGGCGCTCTCCTAATCAGGAACGCCCGCGATGCGGGGCAAGGCTCGCTTGGCGAGTTACTTGCAGTTCTTTTTGGTGTCTTTGAGCTTGGATTTGGCGCTCTTGACGAGCTTGGAACGAGGGTAGTCGGCGATCAGCGTTTCGAGGAAGGGCTGAGCGTCTTTACAACGACCCAAAGCGACGAAGTTATCGTGCATTAACAGGAGTGCGTCGTCGACCTTGTTGCCTTTTTGGTACTTCTGCAAGATCGTTTGCAGACTGCGCACGGAACCGGTGTAGTCCTTGGCTTCGTACTGGCATTCCGCCATGAGATAGAAAGCGCTGTCGGCGCGTTCTTTCTTGGGAAATTTGCTCGTGTACTCTGCAAAGGCACGAACTGCTTCGGAGCAATCCTTGGCCTGCTTCCGCTCGTAACCGTAGCGGTAGAGATCTGCAGCGTCTGTGGGCAAAACGGTTTTGCTCGCTGCGGCGATGGCACCAGATGCGGCGGCCGTTTCAATGGGATCGCCACTGGTGGTGCCAGACACGCCGGATTTGAGCTCTGCGAGCTTACCTTTCAGCTGATCCAATTCCTGCTTGATGGTTTCGAGTTCCAAGCCGGAATCAGCGCTGCCAGTGCGCAGACGATCGATCGCGTCCTGTTGACGCTTTTCCGTCGCCGCGAGTTGACTCTCAATACCGGCAAGTTTGATCTCGTAAGCGTCGCGCGCTTCTTGCTGGCTCTCAGTGAGCTGCTCGACTTGGCTTTGTAGCGCTTTGAGATCAGCCTGCATCTCCTGACCTTTCCAGTAAGAGACGCAGCCTTGCAGGGAGAAGAGAAGAAAAACGGGGGCGCAGATTCGCGCCCCACGCCAGAAAGCGAGGGGCGTACTCATGCGATTAGCGGTTCTCGAACTCAGCGCGGCGGTTCTTGGACCAAGCGGACTCGTTGCTGCCGCGGACGGCCGGGCTCTCTTCGCCGTAGCTCTGGGTGGAGAGCTTGCTGGCGGGAACGCCGAGGTTGGTCAAGTACTTGCGAACGGCGGACGCGCGGCGCTCACCGAGGGCCATGTTGTACTCTTCGGTACCACGCTCGTCGCAGTGACCACCGATGCGGACGTTGCCGGAGTTGCCCTTGAGGCAGTCAGCGACGGTGCTGAGGGTGGACTTCTGGTCGCCACGGATGTTGGAGCTGTCGAAGTCGAAGTAAACAGGCGAGCTGTGGCAGGCGTTCATGCGAACCTGGCACTTGCCACCGACGCAGTCTTTGCCGTCGCCGCAGCGCGGGTTGTCGGCGCCTTCGCCACATTCAGGCTTTTCAACGCAAGAACCATTGCGGCACCAAGTGTTGTCGGTGCACTCGCTGTTGTCCATGCACTCAGGGCCACATTCGTTGTCACGGCACTTCTGGTTGCCGGGGCAGGTGACGGTGTCGTCGCAGTAGTTGGCAGGACGAACGCACTTACCGTTGGTGCACTTTTCACCAGCGCCGGTGCACTGATCGTTGTCGCGGCACTGAGCGCACTGGCCGTTGACGCAGACTTCGTTCTTATCCGAGCAGTTGGAGTCATCGTCGCAAGCGGGGTAAGTGGGACCACAAGCGGAAAGGGCGAGAGCGGAAGCCCCGAGGGCGATGGCAAGAAGGAAACCGTGGTTCTTCATGATGAGTACCCGTTTTCAAGAAAGGTAGAAAACACAAGCGCCCAAGGCGCAATCAAGATCCCGGGGAAGGTAAGAGTTCTATTTTGAGTTGTCAACGGAGTAGCGCAGCCGTTCAAAGAAAAATTTTTGACAAAAAACGAGACTCAAAAACTTAAAAATCTCAAGGCGTTTCGATTTTCTAGAGCGATTTTACACGTGAATTTTGGGGCAAATCT
>JAZUEA010000556.1:0-3417 GCA_045639945.1 Myxococcota bacterium | reverse complement strand
TACCGGCTCATGAGCCGTATCGCCGATGGGATCATCCATATCATCCGCACGCATCACTTTTTCGCGCTCATCCGGCAGACACTGAAGCTGAATCGCTTTTGAGCCGCGGCTGCAAAGTTCGGTCCATAACTCACTGATTTGTAACGGAAAACGCTGTTCAGTTTCTGCAAGCGACGCCACTTGCGACGACGCAATCAGCCCACGTTTAGCGGCTTCTTCAAGACAGTGAATCGACAAGGTTTCCTCTGAATCAGGAATTTTGGAGGGATAAGTGAGAATGGCACGAAATCGTTGAATTATTCGGCAGCACGATCTTCTGCAGCAGCCTGTTTTTCGAGCTTACGAATCTGCTCTTCAAGCTTGTCCAGCAAGCGATTTTGCTCAGTGACACGCTTCAAAAACATCTTTCGCTCGGTGATAACGTTGCTCGCGTAAAGCTTAATGGTTGCAGCGTCATCCTTGTTCAAAACCGCTTCACGGTACTTTTCCATGGCCGCGCTGTGGCCACCGTTAAAGGCATCAAGCGTTTTGTACAAGCCCGGACTCATTTGAACAAAAGCTTCATCAGACTTGATAAAACGACCAGCCGAAGCAGGAATCGTGTTCAAGCGATTCTCAAACGCAGTACGAGCCTGCTCAACCTGCTGCAACAGCGCTTCATCAGGATCGTTCACGGTGATTTGCTCTGCTGGCTTCTGCTCTTCAAGAAGAGCACCCTCAAGCAAAGCTGCCTCAAGCTCTAAATCATCCAGAGCAAAAGCAACGGACGTAAATGCAAGGGAAATCGCGAGAAACTTGAACATCGTGTACCTCCAAAAAACGGTAGATTATCGCGATGCGCGCGAAAGAATGCAAGGCGAAGACCGCCGCAAGCAGGCAAAAAAAAAGCCCCGCAAGCAGGAGGACTCACGAGGCAGTGCCCAGGGACGGAATTGAACCATCGACACGCGGATTTTCAGTCCGCTGCTCTACCTACTGAGCTACCTGGGCAAGATGGTCAACGTTTGCGGGGCGTTTTTACCAGGAAACGATTTCGGCGTCAAGAACTTTTTTAAAGTGCCTCAATTTTTTGCTCAAGTCCATTTTCAAATGTTCCGAAAAAGTATCTGTATTATGATACTTTCCGTACTCATTCACCGCTCGTTTGGAGACGTTATGCGAAAAAATTCTCTTCCTCTGGCCCTTTTAACACTCGCAATTTCGTTAAATGCCTGTGAAACCGAGGAAGATGTAATTTCCGTCGACACTTTAAAGCAAGAAGTCAACGCCTGGTGCGACGGCATCCAAGTGGGCAACTATACAAACAAAATCGATATTGAAAACGACTACTTGCCGCACGTTGTTTGTTGCGAAAACGGCAATGCTTCCGATGCAGCACTTCGTTCGCAAGCTGTCGCAGCCCGTTCTTACCTTTATTATAAGTTGCTGCGCGACGGCTCCATCGGCGATAGCCAAAGCGATCAGGTTTACACCTGCAACCGCGCCCCTTCCGCTCGCCACTACCAAGCAGTCGCAGATACCGCCGGCCAAATCCTCACTTACAACAATACCGTCGTAGCGGCTTTCTATGTTTCCGGTGCAATTCCGCAAGTTTCTAATATGTGCATTCCCACATCGACTGACACGGATCCACACGGCAATGAGCACTACGTCACCTACAACGAAGGCCTTTCTGGCAACAACATCACGCAAACCTCGCTCGGTTGGCGCAATGAGCGCAACTATGCAAACCGCGGTTGTCAATCTCAGAACGGCGCGAATTGCTTAGGAAATCTCGGCTACAACTACGAAGATATCCTTCGATTCTACTACGGCGAAGATATCGTCATTGAACAAGTTCAAGGCGCTTGCATTGCCCCGCTTCCAGACGCAGGAGAGTTAGACGCCAGCACACCCCATGACGCCTCTCTCGATTCCGGCGCTGTGGATTCCGGCGCTGTGGATTCCGGCGCCTCGTTCGATTCCGGCGCTGCTGGTTACGATGCCTCTCTCGATTTAGATTCTTCGTTTGAACTCGACGCCTCACACGCCAACATTCCGGATGCTTCTAACGGTGTTGTAGACGCAAGTCATGGAAATGATTCCGGTTCTAGCTCAACCCCGCATGACGCAGGTCACAACGAACCCCCGAATCAAGATTCCGGCACCAACTCAAACTCGGGCTCTAACTCCACGCCATACAACGGAAACAGCAGCGTCGACATGGGAAGCGGAAGAGGCTCCGTTAAATGCAGCACCACCCCCGGCGAAAAAGCCTCGTCATTGCCGGCAATTCTGCTCGCCATCCTTTTTGGAGCAAATCGCGTGCGTAGACGCTTGCAGCGTAACTAAAGCCTGCTATCCTGCCGCGCATGAAAATTCTCTCCCTCCTATGCTCATTTGCGATTTTTTCTCTGAATACAGCTTTTGCTGACGAAGCCGCCGACCTGCGCGCCAAGGCGTATCAATACTACCAGCAAGGCAAATCGGCATTTCAAGAAAAGCGCTTTCGCGAAGCGCTGGCGCGTTTTGAGCAAGCCAACGTCTTAGATCCATCGCCCACTCTGGTTTACAACATCGCGCGCTCGCACGAAGAATTGGGCGATGCGCGGTCATCTACCCGATATTACGAGCTTTTTCTCGAACTCTCGCCAAACGATCCAGATCGTCCAGAAGTGGAACATCGCGTTCGCGTGATGAATGCCATCATGGAAAAAGAAGCGAGCGAAGTTTATTCGCTGCGGCCGTGGGCCATCGCAAGCGCCACCGCCGGCGCAGCCATGCTCATCGCGGGCACAATCGCTGGCGTTCAAGTTCGAAACTATGAAGACGATCAGCGCGGCACAAATAACCCAGCCAAAAAAGCCGATTACGCTGATAAAGCTCAAGTTTCAGCCGTCCTCTCCAACATCGGATTTGTCGCAGGCGGCGCATTCATCACAGCTGCCGGCGCACTCTTTCTCATCGACTGGCTTGCACCCATCAAAACAGAAGATCCCGCCGTTCTCTCACTCAATCCGACCGGCGTTTCGTTCAACTTCCGTTTCTAAAACGCAATCAATTCAACGACTTACAAATCAAGCAAAAGCAATTCACCCATTTGCGGCATCAACACGTGAGCCGTCTCAGCGAGCGACTTGGCATTTTGAAGCGGCTCATCCCATGGATGAATCGAAAGCGCAAACTTTGAGTGATGCACAGTTAATACTTGTTTCGCTTTTAAATCAGATACTTCCGAAAGAAGCTGCTCGGGCAATGTGTGAATGTAAGCCCACGCTTTGTTGTATTGACCGTTTTCCAGAATCGCGAGATCAAAATCACCGAATTGCTCGCCTATCTGCTTAAAGTGAATGCCATAACCACCGTCGCCACCAATGAAAATCCGTTTTTCGTGACTTTCAATCACATACGATGCCCAAAGCGTGCGGTTGCGTCGCA
>JAZUEA010000555.1:0-1943 GCA_045639945.1 Myxococcota bacterium | reverse complement strand
GATGTAAAACCGCTTGATATTATTACACTTAATGGTTCTTCATCTGGCGATCCCGACAACAACATCATCCGTTATTCTTGGATCGTCACTGAACGTCCAGCCGGCTCCACCGCGCACATCGTTGAAAACTTTTACAACGCGAATGCTCCCGCAGACGGCGGCCGCCCAGACGACACATCAACGCCAACCGCATTCTTTTTTGTCGACTTGGCCGGCGATTACACCATTAACCTTTACGTCACCGACTCAACCGATCTCACCGCTCCCAGCGACGACTGCCCGCAAGAAGCCGCTCAAGTCAAAATTCGCGCGTACCCAGACAAAGTCGTTCACATTCAATTGGTTTGGGACACGCCTGCGGATGTCGACCAAACCGATAGCGATGGCACCGACGTCGATTTGCACTTGCTTCACCCAATGGGCACCGCGTTCGAAACATCGCTCGACTGCTACTACAACAACCGCAACCCCGACTGGGGCCCGTGCCCAATTCCGGGCTTAAATCCGTGCGGTCCCGACAATAACCAACAAAACAACCCATCGCTTGATATCGACGACAAAAACGGTGCTGGCCCAGAAAACATCAACTTAGACGCGCCAGAAGACACATCGTCCTACCCGCGCACTTCGCCCAGCTACAACAAGCCGTATCGAATCGGCGTTCACTACTACTCGAACGAATTCCAAAGCGGCGAGGGCGATTACGGTCCCAGCACTGCCACTGTTCGCGTCTACTTAGACGGCGCACTGAGTGGTGAATGGTCACATCTTCTCCAACGAGCCGGGAACTTCTGGTACGTCGCCGATTTGTATTGGAATTCCGGCCAAGGCCGCTTGACCACACAAAACCGCACCTACGAATCCATCCAAAACTACCAATAAAATCGAGCTTCTCTATTTTCTCCTAACTGCTCGATATTACTTCAGAATCTACACTCCAAGTTTCCTCAACCAATTTTTCCTTAAAAATTTTTTCAATCTTTATTGAATGAATTCCAAGCTCATTCGTTGAAGAGCGCATTGATGCTTTAATTTTTGAAAACCTCTTAAATTTAGGAAGGTTACAATGCGCTACAACATGATTTTCGCTTTTATTCTTGCCTCTGCTTCTGTTGCATTGGCGGCCCCCAAAGCACCCAGTGCAGCGGCTCAAAGCAGAAGCTCCGCCAAACCTGGTCATGCAGGCTCTGGCAAACCGAGCGCTCACAGCTCTCACGCAGCAGCGTCCAACCATGGCAAGCCTGATGCGCATAAGCCTGGTCACGGAAAGCCGTCCGCTCATAAACCTGGCGACAAACCGCCCAAGCCGGCTCACATGCCGAAGCCGCCACATGCACATCCCAAACCGCCTGTGCATCATGCACCACACATGCACCAGCATCATGCAGCGCCGGTGCACGTGCATCCTGTAACGCCGGTCCGGATTGTTCCGCCGTATCTTGAGTCGCCTGAGTGCTACCTTGATTGTTTGCACACCGGCCAGTCACACAACAGCTGCGTCGCTCAATGCTCAACAATCAGCATTCGGATTTATCCAGAAAGCCCTACTTGCATGACATCTTGCATGCACATGTACGGCGACACAGATCGATGCCTCGCAATCTGCGATCTTTAACCTTTCAAATACAACAAAACTAAAAGCCCAACACAGGATTGAGTGTTGGGCTTTTCTTTTTAAAACACCTGAAATGCATTTGTTTTGTTCAAGAACTCTCAAATTGCTACTGTAAGCAGAAATTTCTCCAATAACGCTTAATAAGCCTCATTCGTTTTCGAACCATCTGGATTGACTGGATTTTTATGAAGCCCACCCTCTTCCTTGCCGCATTGTTGCTTGCCTTCTCTCCTCTTGCTCAAGCCAAACCAAACCACGGCAACGCTGAAACAGACGTGCAAACAGATAAGAAGGCCGAAAAAGACGCAAAGAAGGCCGAAAAAGACGC
>JAZUEA010000554.1:0-2788 GCA_045639945.1 Myxococcota bacterium | reverse complement strand
AAAGTTCTGATTCTCTTATAAAATCAGAGGCTTGCTTGCCAATTCAGCTTGTACTCGGTGCGTCTGCGTACACTCGCGTTTACATGGGCACACTTTCACACGCGGAATTGCGCAAAGGCGCGCGAATCTACGCGGCGCCATCAGGAGAATCCTCTGAAATCCGAGACTTATGGTGTTCAGGCACACCGATCGAGTGTGCTCCGCCTGGTTCAGCGGTCAGTTTCACGTTGACTCGTCCTATCGATCTGCGGCGCGGCGATGTTTTAAGCACAACGCCACTGCCCTGTTCGCACTCAATCAACGTGACATTGATTGTGCTGGGCGCGCAAACACTCAAACCTGGTCAAAACGTGATTGTGCGCATCGCAACTTCGGAGCAGCCCGCTCAGATTCAGCAAATTCACACGCGCATGAATCTTGAAACGCTGCAATCCGAAAAAGCCACGTCACTGTCGCCGCGCGATATCGGTCAAGCCACGCTGCAAACCGCTGCACCTTGCGTTTGTGCACCCTACTCTCACAGCAAAACGCTCGGTGCGATGATTCTCATCGATCCCCTCACTGATGAAACGCTCGCGGCAGGCATCTGTGTCACAACTACACAAGAGAATCGCAACACTCTCCATTACACCTATAAGCTCTACGTAGATTCGCCGGACGAGCTTCCAGGTGAAGGCAATCCTGAATCGCGACTTGCTTCACTGCGCCGACTTTGTGCCAAAAATGGCATCGAAGTAATCACACGATGGGAATCATCTCAAAAATGAGATGTAAATCTCTTTTTAAAAGTAAGGAATAAAGGAAAGTGAGTGTTTGAAGTTATTCGATCCAACCTTCAGATAAGAAGTGGACCAAGATGCGCATGGCTTCAAGCTCGCTCATTCCGGAAATAACAAGCAAATCATCGTAAGAGGTCGAGCCATCAATTTGACTGAGCAAGAAGCCCGACTTGTGATCGATTGACTTCCAAGTCATTTCTTGCGGCCGAAGTTTGACATGCGGACAACGTTCGAAGTTGCCTAACTTGGCGCGCAGAAGAGGCGCAAACGACGCACCGTTCTCAGCAAAAAACATGTGCGCATCCACAAAATCTGGGCGAATTGAGAAAATCTGCTCCAACTCAGAGAACGCTGTTTTGAAATCGCCCTGGCGCTGATGCGCTCGAGCTTGATTCAGCAGCTGATCACAGTCCAACGGCGCAGCAGCAGGCTTGGGTTGCGCCAAGTCACCGCCGATGTCCGCAAATTCCGCCAGCGAATCGAGCTCTTGTTTCAAAAAGTCATCCAACGCAGAGCGCGCGGACTTGCTCGGAGGCTCCTGATCCAAGTTGATCGGCGGCGGCATGGTATGCGCCGGAGTTCGAGGCGGCGTCACACTCGGCGTCGGCGGAAACGTTCCGCGCGGCGGCGTTCTAAAAGACGGATGCAACACACCTGGCATCGGTCCGGTTGAATTCGGCGGATCGGAAGCGCCAGGCCCAAACGACTCAACACTTTCACCCGGAATGCGGTCCGGCCACGACGATTCTGCAAAGGGATCGTGCTCTCCAACCGGTGTCCACGTCGCGGAACGAAGCTGCGCGGTTTCTGGCGGCGGAACAGGTGCACACGGTCGATTCTGATTTTTTGGCGGCACCGAAATCGAACCCGAGGACGTTTCCAAAAACGCCGAGAAATCCGTTTCGTAGTCACCAATTGACGTTCCAATCGAATCCACTGGGCCAAGCGGCAAAGCGCGATTTTTTTCGCTGCTGAGAACGCTGTTCAACGCACCTTCGAGCGCGCCACCCATTTCGACTTCAATGGGATCTGCACTCGGCACATCTAACGAAGCTGCAGCTGCATCTCCCAAAAGTGACGTACTGCCGCTTCGAATCGAAGAGCGATCGCGCGAAAGGAAACCAGCAGATCCCCAATCGATGTCTTCCGGCGGCACTTCACTGGTACCCGTTGAAAATTCGTCGGGACGAAGCAGCGGCGGATTTGTGGGCGGCGGAGCAATCGGCGGCGCAGGCGGTTCACGACGTGGCGGTGCAGGCGGTTCACGATGCGGCAATTCGCGATGCGGCGGCTCACACGCCGGCACCGGATCCATTTGGAAGTCGTCCAAACTCGTTGCATCGTTGTGCGTAGGCTCGCTGGCCAAAAAAGCCGCTGGAATCGGAGACGGATCGCTCGCCAAATGACGAATCGAATCGGCGTAAACACCTGAAGCTTCCGGCGCAAACATTGCATTTGCTCGACGACGCTCTTGAACCGTCACGGTTTGCATCGTCTCCGCCATGGCGGGCACAGGTGCGGGCGTGCGACTGACCAAATCACCAAAGTGACTCGCCGGCAAGCTCATGGGATCGACTCCGCTCATATCGAGCGAATCGTCTTCAGGTCCAGCGGAACTCGAATCCTGCTTCATTTGCGGCGCTGCGAAATGAGATTCGAACGTCGCCGGCTCATCGGTCGTGTCGTCGCCAAGAACCTCGATCTCAGTCCAAGAGAGCTGCTCAACGGAACCATCGAGAGATTCGTTACTGTTTTCGGCGAGATACGTGTCGACATTGATGTTGAAGTTTGCCTCGACAAATCGCAGGTACTCCAACGCGACCGGATTCTCAGGTTCAATCGACAGGACATTTTTCCAACAAACAAGCGCATCATAAAGCTGACCTTGTTCGTAAAGAGCAACACCCTGCTCGATAAGCTGCTGCACCGAATATTCTGAAATCGCCATCAGCCGATCTTCTGCAAAACGCCCTTGAACATGTTCAAGGTACGGTTAAGCGCCTCGTTGG
>JAZUEA010000553.1:0-2361 GCA_045639945.1 Myxococcota bacterium | reverse complement strand
CAGAAGGCACGCCCAAAGAAGTGCAGCTTTTTGAGCCGTTTCAAAATGCACCGCTCGGTTCGTTTTCTGGCGTGCCGAGTTACAAAGTGACCATTGATGGATTTAGATACATTCCCGTTTCAACAGGCAGTGAAAGTGGTGAACTCGCTCGATCGGGTGAAGGCTACTGCCATGTTGAAGTCACTGCTGTGGGTTACATCGCGTCGGTCGCGTTGCCCACAGAAGCGCAGTGGGCATCAGATGCCGGTCGTGAAGGATACGCGCAGTATGTGGTGAAAGCCGCAGTGCCGCTTGGTCCGATGGCCATTGATGCAATGACGTGCCGGCGCTATTGAAGGGAACTCGCATGAAAACACATCGATTGCGCGCTTATCTGACTGCAGCTTGTTTGACAGCTGGATTTTCTGCGATTGCTCACGCTGACGAGATTCCTGAAATCCTTTTGCTGCTCGATACTTCCAGCAACATGGAACTTGCGATCGATTCGGACTCGTATCCGGACTGTGAATCCGCCGATGTTACAATGCCTGATCGGGAAGCCATTCGAACCGGTCGTTACGGCGTAAGTAAAATGTCGGCGGTTCAAGATGCGCTTGCTGGCTCACGCGTTGAAGGTTGGTGTCGCAAAGAAGATCGCAGTCGTCACTCATTGGGTGACGATGGAACGCCGCACTTTCGATCCATGTGTCGCAACCTTGGTGGTGACTTTGCACCATGCGGCAACGATCACGGAAAAGACGACGGTGAGCCAGACGCGACCAAAGCGAGTTACGGCGTCGCTTTTTCCACAGATGGTTTCATCTATCGCAATCGAACCAAGTATCGATTTTCGTTCATGACGCTGGATTCAAATCCTGAAGCCGATTCGTCTCCCGAAGGTCAGTATTCTTACGGCGACGAGCTCATGAGCGTTTCGAGCAGTGATTATAGAAACGCGCTCTATTACGAAGATCGAAATGTCTCACGAGTCAATCTGGGTGCGCGCAATCAAAAAGCGCAGTTTGGTGGATTGGTTCGTGGTGGTGTAGGCACGTTACGCGATCCAGAGGCCGAAATCGAAGATGAAGCCGGCGCAGTCGAGTCGCACAACTTGTACGTGCTTCAACAAATTCGAAACATTGTGCCGCTTGGACGCGCAGCTTTGTCGCCGCTTCTTCACGACGCCAAGGAATATGTCAAAGCTGAGCGCGAGTCGATTTCTTCAATGGGCGTTCGTGGTGCCTGCCGAAACCGCGCCGTCATTCTCATTACGCAAGGCACGCCAGGCTGGTTCTTTGATACGCCATGCAATGGTTGTTCTGGACCGTGCAGTTCCGTTTTAGCTCTCGACGGTTCTGTTCAGTCAGTTTGCCATTCTGGTCACGATGAAGGTTATCCGTACGAACCCAGCGCCAAATACGCCAACCAGCTTCGAGACATGGGTGTGCCGGTTTTCGTGATTGCCGTTTCGCCCAATGGCGAAGGCGTGGAATACGCTCAAAAGGTCGCTCACGAAGGCTCTCCCAATATGGGCCTAGACGAAAGCGACGGATTTTACATCGCAAAGAGCGCGGCCGAGATTTCTGAAGCATTAGATCGCGTGGCCAACACGTTGTCTAAAGGTACATACAGCCAAACGCGGCCGATCATTTTGGCACCAAGCGCAGGCGACACCGAAAACGATGAAGACATTCGCCAATGGCGCATCTCCAGCTATTACGAAATGCCCGGCGATGGCGATGCTGCAAATTACGGACAGGTCGACGAACAGCGTTTGGGGTGTCATTCGAGTGCTTCGCAAAACTCGTCGGGCGCATTGATTTCGTTTGCCACGAGAAAATACGCCGACGAACTTGCGCGCGAAGACACGCGATATGTGGTGGCTGAGAACCCAGAAAAAGCTCACAACGTAATTCCGGTGATGGGCGAATCTGAGTCGCTTTTCGATCACTGGAATGGCTTGGGCGGTCTTTGGGGGGCGGATCAAATGATGCATTTTTTGATGCAGCCCAACGAAAGCGCGTTGAAACAAATGGCCATTCGGCTGAATGGATTCTTTGGTCGACGTGGACTTTCACACGGCTTGTCAACAAGCATCAATGATCGCAAGCGACAGTTGGGTGAAATCTCTGCTGGTGAAATGGTTGCTATTTTGCCGCCCAACATCGGATTGGAAACGGCAGCTGCACGCACATATGAAAAAGAGTATGCCAAGCGACCAACCATGGTGGCTCAAGGTGCGCGAGACGGCTTAATTCACGTATTTCGAGCAGACGACGGCCGTGAGTTGGTCAATTTTATGCCCAGAATGAGCCTCACGCACTACAACGTCAGCACCGGTTTCAATGCCGAAGCAAAGATGTCGACAGGCAGCGTGGCAGT
>JAZUEA010000552.1:0-3401 GCA_045639945.1 Myxococcota bacterium | reverse complement strand
CGCATCACATGAAGGTGCAAAAAGTTGAAGTCGACGGCCGAACGGTGAGTTCAATTCGCCCGCTTAATGGTGATGATCGCGTGAATGAAATTGCGCGTATGTTGGGTGGCAAGCGAATCACCGAAAAGACGTTGGCGCATGCGCGCGAGATGATTGATTTGGGCGCAGCAAAGCAATGAAACTCTCGGTTTTTATTCCGCTTTTGTTCGTGTGCGCGTCGGCTTGGGCTGCTCCTTTTGAACCGGCTGCGACCATGCGTGCACTCAGCCACGATGAAGCTCGTCCTGGTGCGTTGAGACAGCTTTTTATCTTGAAAGGCGAGGACTTAGCAAAAGCTGAATCCGATCCTGCGCTGGGTCCTATGCTGGCGCTCGTCGTTTCTGATAAATCGCGCGATTTTCCGTCGCGAGTTTTGGCCGTTCGTGCACTTGCTCGGCTTCATCGAACGGAAGGCAATTCAGCGCTTGCGTCGGTTTTGCTCGATCGCGATGGCGAGCCGGAAACTGTGGCGCTTGCACGCGAAGCGGCAGTTACACTTCGGCGATTTAAAGATAAGTCTTCGAATTTAAAAGGAATTGACTATCCAGATCCTGAAGTTCGGGCCACTGCAGCAGCGACATTGGCCGATGGTATTGAGGCGGAATCAACGCCCGAAATTGAGCAAGCGCTTTGCAGTTTAATGAATGATCCCTGGCCGGAAGTTCGCCGAGCTGCGGCATCTGGTCTCCGAACTGCGGATTGCCTGAAAAAATTGTTGGCCGATCGCGATGTCTCAGTGGTTGCGTCTGCGGCTGTATCTGCTGGTTTAGCAGGTGATGCAGAGCTTGTTCCGATGCTCGAAAAAATCGCATCTGGCCGAAAATATTCGAATTTTTCTCGATGCTCCGCGCTTCGCTCGCTTGGTCAGCTGGGAGCATTCACGTTGCCGCGTAAAATTTTAGATGTCCACTTACAAAAAGGTGGTTTGGAAGAACTCGCGTTTGCCGCGGTTTTGGCGTTGGCCTACAACGCTCAAAATTCGGATGATGCGGCACGATTGCAGAAAGCGGCCAATTCAAAAACGCCTAAACTGAGTGAAGCGGCAAAAAAAGCGCTCGAAAATGCAAAAGTGGCGTTTGTGAAATCCGCGCCAGAATTTGAGTTGGGTGAAGGCGATTCTCTGGATTTTTCTGCGCCAGAAGAACTCGAAGAGTTTGAGGAAAACGCGTGGCGATTTGTGCCTTGAAATTCGGATTTTAAAGTCCTTATCGTGAAGCGCTTTTACGGACGCGTTGTGCTGCTTTTGAAAAACTTGCTACTGATTCGCGATTTTTGCAGCTTGCCTCAATTGAGTGAAACTCAGTGTTGCCAGTTGTGAAACCTTGCTCGGCGTTGTTGATGTGTGGCTTTAAAAATTCATCTTTTGGTCGATGCAAGCTTTGCGTTCTGTAACTTGTCGATTTTTAAGGAGAATAAAATGGGCTTCTTCAAGTCTCGCAATGATGAATCGTTGCCGTTGAGTGGTAGCAAAGGTGGACTCACTGAAAAGTTGGTCAAAGCTGCCGTTTTGTTGGTTGGCGTGATCGGTGGTACCGCTTGCTCGGCTCCTGCGACCAAGGCTGATGCAGCGGCTCCCGCTGCGCCTGAAGTCAAGGCCGATGAGGTCAAGGTCGATGAGGTCAAGGCCGATGAGGTCAAGGCCGACGAGGTCAAGGCCGACGAAGCCAAGGTCGATGATGCGAACGGCGAGCCCAAAGCTGAAGACGCCAACCAGGAAGGTGACACAAATGCACCGAGCTTAGGCGAAGAGGCGCGTCCAATGCCGCCGATGCACATGATGGCGAAGTATGGTGGTCCGTGGATGTATCGCAAGCAGAATGGCGCCGATGGTGGTGAAGCTGCTGATGCGCCGACGGAAGCAGATCAAAACTAATTCGCCGATTTGATTGCGAATTGCAGTCAAATCTCACTTGAACCACCTTGTTGCTTGCTTTCACACAAGTGCGAGGTGGTTTTTTTTATAAAAAGGGTGTGTGTTTGCTTTTTGAGCGTTATCTTTGCACATCCATTTTCGTTGTGATTTTCCGCATTTGCTGAGGCGTCATCATGATTCCTTCCGTTTTGAACCTCCCGCGCTTGATGCGCCTCGCGAAACTGGCTCGTGAGCGCCAAAAACTCGCGCAGTCGCCGTACCTGTCCTATCTGTTTTGGGAATGCACGCATCGCTGCAATCTCTGCTGTGGGCACTGCGGTTCAAGTTGTGGTCCTGCTTCTCGTCCACCTGAGGAATTGGAAACCCGCGAAGTTAAACGGATTTTTAGCGAAATCGCGCAAGACTTCGATGCGTCTCATATTTTTGTTTCCATTACCGGCGGCGAACCGTTGGTGCGCGAAGATTTGGAAGAAATCGTGGCGCACATGGTCGGTTTGGGCATGACGGTGTGCATGGTTTCGAATGGCACGCTGCTCACGCTTGATCGTGCGCGATCGCTGGCGGCGGCTGGCATGGGCGTTGTCTCGGTTTCGATTGATGGACTTGAAGATACGCACGAAGTGATTCGTGGAGTGGGTTCTTATCGCCGTGCACTCGAAGGTCTTGCAAATGCTCGAGCGGCGGGATTTTACGACACCGAAGCGATTACATGTGTGCGCCCGGCGAACTTGCCGCAGTTGCCCCAGCTTGAAAAAGAGTTGCGCGCGGCGGGCTGCAATTTGTGGCGTTTGATTACGATCGACGCCATGGGAAGAGCGGGCGAACCGGATGATATTCCGCAGGAAATTCTTGAAAATCTGAAGCAAAATTCGAAATGTTCAAACACTTCAAAAGAATCGCCAGTGGTGGATTCGCTTTGGCTTGATCCTGAAAGTTGCCGCGAAATGTTTCGCTTCTTGAAGCGGCGCAAAAACGAACTCGCCAAAAATGGCGACGATTTCCAGATTCAGTTTTCCTGCGGCGGATTTTTGGGGGTGCGCGAAGAAGAAATTCGCCCGGTTGATTCGATTGGCGGCCAATGCGCAGCCGGTTTGGCGATTGCGTCCATTTTGTACGATGGCTCGATTTCGGCGTGTCCGTCGTTACCGCGCGATTTGATTCAGGGAAATGCGCGCACTGAGCGCGTTAGCGAAGTTTGGCGCAAGCGCTTTAAGCCTCACCGCGATTTTGAAGCGCGCCGCGTTGGACCGTGTGCTGATTGTTCGTGGTTTGACTTGTGTTTGGGGGGCGGCTTGCATGAGCGCCTCGCTCAACCGGATGATTTTTGTTGGATTAAGCGAACGGCAGGGCAACTTCTGTGATTAAGCGCTCTCTAAAATTTCTCATTGTGGACGATGAAGCGCTGATTCGTGCCACTTTTGTCGATTATTTGGAAGACGCGGGTCACGAAGCGGGGGAAGCGGCTTCAGGCGAGGAGGCGCATAAGCTT
>JAZUEA010000551.1:0-1983 GCA_045639945.1 Myxococcota bacterium | reverse complement strand
CAGTTCTCGAAGCGTTAATTGCGAAACCTGCTTTTCGCCGCAGTCTGCTGCCTTTGCGTCGAGTTTGTTGGATTCAGACTCGTCGCAAGGGCGCTTGGCAGCTTCGGCGACGCTTTCGTTCTCTTTCTTGCTACAACGTTTGTTGGCTTTTCGCTCGCTCGAGCGCGACTGCATAGCTTGTCGCCGGACTCAGCTGGAGCAATTGTCAATCAAGCGAAGCAAAAGCAGCTGTCATTTCGGTCGTTCGCGGCCGGAGTCGCGGCTGTGTTGTTCCTGTTTCCAGGATTCATCAGCGACGCGTTTGCCGTGCTGCTTTTGCTGTGCTCGTTTTTACCGTCGCGATCAAATACGCAGAAACCGCGTATCGATCGGGATCGCGAAAATCCCAACGTTATCGTTGTGAAGCGTAAAGACGAGTGATTGCAGAAATTTGGAGTAGGGAAGGCGGCTTAGGCTTAGGCGAGCTTAGCGAACGGCATTCCAAACTTTGCGGAGTTGCTCTTCGCTGATGGGACCTTGTCTGAAAATGACGAGATCGCCTTGTTGCAATCCCACGACCGTTGAGCCGCGCACGTCTTTGGGATCGACGGCAGGTGCGTTCATGAGCGCTTGATCGCAGAGAACGCCGTCTACGTTGTTGAGTTGCAACTTGTCCACGTCTTCAAGCGAGCAGGCTGCGGGCTCACCAGAGCGGTTGGCGGAAGTGGCGACGACAGGCTCGCCGATTGCCTCAACCAACGCTTGCGCCAACGGATGTGCGGAAATGCGCACGCCCACCATTTGTGTGCCGCCCGTTACTTCTGCGGCTAATCCCGGAAATGCAGGGACAACCAGCGTGAGTGGACCAGGCCAAAACGCTTCAGCCAATGCGATGAGCGGCGTTTCAATGTTGCGTCCACGCAAATACGCAAGAGAGGGCAAAAGCACCGGCAGCGGTTTGCCGTTTGGGCGTCCTTTTGCGTAAACCAATCGGCCGGTCGCTGTGGAATCATAGGCGCGGCAACCCAATCCGAAGCTGGTGTCGGTAGGGAAGAGGATGAGGCCGCTCTGTTTGAGGCAGGTGACGGCTTCTTCAAGTGAAAGGCGACGCATCATTTTTTGCCCTTAACTGCTCTCGCTGCGTGTTTTGTGATGGACTGACAGTTTGCCTTTTCGGCGTTATGAGACTGCAGAGCAGATAAAAAAACGGAGGCATCCGTAGATGCCTCCGCAAGTTCCGTGCGAGCAACGGTCTTGGGCGCGTGATCAAAACCCTTTACCTCAGAAGGTGGGTGCGAAAAGAGCGGCTTCAGGTTTCTGAGACGAAGTCAGCGTACACACCGCCGCTGGGAGCCGCATCCGGGTTTTTGGTACAGGGATTAATCGACAACCCTCACGTCACTTTGCAAAGAACGCGACTTGTATAGCGAGCTCGGTCGCGATGAGAAAGTGAAAAATCAGTCTGACGCAAAAAAAGTGATAAATTAGTTTTTTAATCGAGAGTTGTGAGCTTCTTGGTGACAAACCGATAAAATTAATTGCGCTTCTAGAGCGAGGTGGGTATCACAAACCGTTCCTCATCCGCGGAATTTCTTGTTTTGGAGTGCTTCATGGCGCGCGTAGAGCTGGACCGGATCGGCAAGCGCTATCCCAATGGATTTGAGGCCGTCCAGGCCTTCTCCCTCGATATCGCTCACCAGGAATTTATCGTACTTGTCGGCCCTTCGGGTTGCGGCAAGTCGACAACCCTTCGCATGGTGGCAGGGCTTGAGACAATCACCACAGGTGAAATGCGCATTGATGGCGTGCGCGTTAACGACCTTCCTCCGAAAAAGCGCGATATCGCGATGGTTTTCCAATCGTACGCGCTTTATCCGCACATGACCGTGTTTGAAAACATGGCCTTCGGCTTGCAGATTCAGGGGGTACCAAAGGACGAAATCAAGCGCCGCGTGACGGAAGTCGCAGAACGTCTTGAAATCGCTAATCTTTTGGATCGTAAGC
>JAZUEA010000550.1:0-7174 GCA_045639945.1 Myxococcota bacterium | reverse complement strand
ACTGGATCAAGCGGAACACGGCCTTCCAAATCCGCCGGATCCAAATTGAACATCAAATAGTGAGTCGTGAAGCCAGGACCTAAGTCGCGCACCACCAATCGATCTTGCTCTTCGCGACGTTTGACGCGTTCAAAATACTCCGGCCGCAAATCGATCAAATCGAGCTCACCCGCCAAAAAACGCCGAACCATTTCGCCCGGATCGGGAATCGCCTCATAGCGAACTTCGTCTAAGTACGGCAGTGGTAAGCCTTCTTCATCTTTCGCCCAGTAATTGGGATTGCGCGTCAAAAGCACAGATTTTTTGGGCTCATACGCCTGGAGCAAAAACGGTCCAGACGCCGGCAATTGCACCTTGGCTGGATCCGAAGAAAACGCCTCGTTAAACCGACCTTCTTGCTGGAATTTTTGAAGCGCGTGTTTTGGCAAAATCGGAATCGCGCCCGCCGTCATGTGAAACAACACATCTTTAGTGTGTAATTTAAATCTCACACGACGTTCATCTAACACTTCAACAGAAGGATAAAGTGTTCGACCTTGAGCATCTTTGCCTTGATTAAAATTGTCGCGGTTTGCAGATTTGAGTCGAGGATCGATTAACACCCGATAAGTAAAAGCAAAATCCTCAGCCGTCAGAGGTTGACCATCTGACCAGCGAAGACCTTCACGCAATGTGAAGATGTATTCCAACCCATCTTCGGAACGCTCATAAGATTCACAAAGCCCCGGCTCTTCTTCGTGACGAATGGGATGATAACGCCAGCATTGTGAATAAATTTGGTCGCGTAACAAATCCGCGCTGTTCCAAAGCAGCGGATGAAAATGAGATGGCATCGAATGGGTCGCCAATGACAGCCGCCCGCCGTGGCGATTCGAAATCGTGGCTGAACCTTCAAAAACCTGCTTTTTATTTTCTTGAGGAATCCAGCGCTCACAAGAGACACAAGAAAGCGCACATAACCCTGCGAAAGCAAAAGCAAATTTCATTTACAATTGCCTCGCTCACTCGCGCAATTGAAGAGGCCCATAGCGCACCTGAATGGTTGCACCATTATCAATCACTTGATCACAGGCAGCTTCACTCAGGCTGATCTTATTTTCTGCCGCATTGTATTGGTATGCATAGGAATTGGCATACTCAAAGCTTGCAACAGGTTGTAACTCAATTTCTTGACCGTGATCATCAAGATAGACATGCACATCATTGGTGGTGCTTCCCGCAGGAGGCGCAGGCTCTAAGGGCCCAATTGTGCAAAGGATTGTGGAAATAATCCGTCTAAACGCTTCTTCCAACTGGCCTGCATTGCGCGCAGCAAACGCATAATCGGGATTGCCGGGATCAGACTCGGAACCACCCATTCGAATCAGCAAGTCCTCTGCAGCGCGATTCTCACCAATGAACAATGTATAAATTGTAATGCCATTGGCTCGAATTGTATTTGCGATTTCTAGAGATTGGTTAACAGCACAAGAACTGGTATAGGGACAGGAATTCCATTCAGGCTGACCATCTGTCACAAAGAGAATGTACCAACCCGTGTCATTTGTCTGAAGCAACAGATTCATCGCATAACGCAATCCCGCAGGATAATTCGTCAGATTCAATGGGTTATAACGGCCCACTGTATTACGAATATCTTGCTGGCGATCATCCTGATCGATTGCGACCGTATCAACGACATCCGTGCTAAAGAGAACTGCGCCATACTCAACACGCAGTTGAAGATCGAGCAAGTTGTTAATAGAGTTTTTAAGCACATCAAGGCGCGAACGACGACCCTCGAAGTTGGCTCGCATCGAACCAGAATAGTCGAGAACCATTACAAGTTTTGGATAGTGTCGTTCAACTTCATCGAAAGAGTGCTCAACAATTTGAGCCATGCCAGTCGCGCCAATACGACGGTTTTCATCCTCAAATGGCAATACTTGAGAATAAGAGTGATTTACTTCATCACTGGCTGCGATACGGAATCCCAGATGTGCTGTGCCATCAGGATCAGCAACACGCTCTGGCTGAGGGCAGAGAGTAAGTGACTCAGTGTTATTTGAATCACTGATCTGACGGTTTTCACGCGCAAGCACTGAAAGCGCTTCATGGTTGCAAACCGCGCTGACACCATCATTTTGAGCAATAAGCCCCGCAGCAATCGTCATTGCATCTGCTTGGTTTTGGTGCTCCTGACGTTGAAGCGCAAACAAACCAATGCGAATGCCAGCGACCATCAAAAGAAACACCAGCATCACAATTTGAACGGCCATCATCGAAATGACGCCGCGACTTCCCCGCCGATGACTCTTTTGCATGGTTGAATCCTTTTATGATCGATTACTTCGCCTGGAGCTTGATAGAACGGCCGTTAAAATCATCGCCATGGCTCAACGAGTTAAAAGGCAAAACGTTGCCCGCGCCGCTTGAGCCGAATCCACTGTTGGAAGTGGGAGCACCGCCCTTTTTGGAAGCGTTGTAGCGCGCACCGTAGTTGCTCATGACAGCCTGCGCTTCGGTGGCCGTCATCGGCGCAAGAGCTTGGCGCGGACGAGATTCCGCCTGAGCTTGGAACAACTTGTGCGAAGAGTAACCATATTCATCGCTCAAGTGAGCCCGTCCTCCGCAAGCAGAGCAGGTGCAAGCAATCGCGAGAAGAGAAAGAAAAATGCGCATCACGGCTCCTTTTTAGGTTCGGAGGTTTCAGAAGACTGTTGTTTATTTTCGAGCAGTTGCGCCTGAATGTCAGCTTTTAATGCTTCAAAATTTTCAGACGCTTCTTCAAGGCCTGGCGAGCGCGTCAACGCTCGGCGATATGTGGCTCTCGCTAACTCTTGATCTCCGCGCAACTCTTGAGCCACAGCCAAATCGTTCAACGCTTCAGCTTCGCTCATGGTTTGGCGGAACATGCGCATCGCTTCGTCTTCACGACCTAAAGCAGCGAGCGCATAACCTAAATTTGTAAAAACCAATGTTGCCGTCGGCTCAAGACCCAGCGCGGCTTCATAGGATTTCACAGCTTCTTCGTAGTTACCTGCAAGGTACTGCGAAAAACCTAAATTATTGTGAAATCTTGCAACGCTCGGCTCTGCCTCGATCGCTTTCTGATGCCAGTCGAGCGCTGATTGGTGATCGCCTTCCAAATCACACAAAATGCCCATGCCCGAGAGCGCGGGCGCCATTTTGGGTGATGCTTCAATCGCTCGAACAAATTCAGCTCGCGCCTGACGATACACACCACGATCACGCAAAATGGTACCGAGGAGGTAGTGCAATTTGGGATCATCAGGGTGGCGCTGCAGCGCGGTCTGAATCAAAGACAATGCGTTTTGATGTGCGCCTGCCTCAATGAACGTTTCAGCCAGCTGAATCGACAAGAGATCGTCAAAACCTTCTTGGCCAATATCGTGCACTTCATGCGTTGGCGCTTTTTGTGTCTCTTGCGAGGCACCACCGCAGCCCACTGCGAGCGTGCAAGCACTGAAAAACACGCACAATTTTGGCCAACGTTTCACCGCTTCACTCCATCAATTGAGAAACGAGAACCACGGCTGGGCCCATCATCATCAACATAATGGCAGGCAAAAAGCAGAGTGTCAGCGGAAGCGTCATGCCAGCAGTGATTTTACCGGCCAGCTCTTCGAGAACCAATTCACGGCGGCGACGTGCAGACGCAGCGTACTCACGCAACGTGCGACCAAGTGAAGCACCCATCGAAGACGACTGCACAATTACGCTTGCCAAGTTGCGCACTTCATCAGAAGTAACGCGCTCAGCCAACTTTTTGAAACTGGCACCAATCGTCAAACCAGCGTGTACTTCACCCACCACAATCGAAAGCTCTTCGGACATTTCCGGATCGCTCAGTGTGATTTCACGGGCGACACGCCCCAAAGCCTGCTCCAAGCTCAAACCTGCTTCAATGCACGTAACCAACAAATCAAGCGTAGGCGGCAACGAAAGCGAGATTCTTTCTTGGCGAGCTTTAATGCGGCTATTTAAAACCACTTTTGGACCGTACATGCCGAGAAAAGCAGCAAAAGCAGCCAGTACGATCGTGAAGAAATCAAAATCCATCGTGAGAATGACAAAGGCAAACACGGCAAATCCTGCCACCAAAGCCATTCCACGAGTTGTGTTGTAAAGATTGAGCGCTTCAGGCGAACGCTGACCGGCCTGTGCGAGCGCACGACGGACCGCCGTCAATTCTCGAATATCTTTCGGGCGCGCGATCTCTGCAAAAAAAGAAGATTTTTGCTCAGAAGCAAGCAGGGGCGCATCATCTTGCTCTTGCTGTTCCGCTTCTTTAACGAGTTCTTCTTCGAGCGCTTGATTACGCCTAAACCAAGTACGAACGGCGAAAATCACCGCAATTGTCGTTGCCAAGCCGCAACAAACAAATGCGATAAACATGGTTGAAGGATCTAATTTCATCGCTCAGTTCACCTTGGGCGAAGTCAATCTGACAATCCAGACAATACCTGCCACGTACAAAAGCAACGCAATGAAAAAAATCACAATGCCGAAGTTCGAGTCGAACAGTGAGCTTAAGTAATCAGGACTGAGCAGTGACACCAAACCAACGAAAACCAAAGGCAAACCACCCAGCATGTATGTGCTGGAACGACCTTCAGCGGTCATCGCATGAAGTTTACGCATATAACGCGACTGCATGCGCATGGTTTCCACAATGTTTTCCATAACTTCGATCAGGTTACCGCCGGTTTGACGCAAAACCAAAACCGAAACCACAAAGGTTCGAATCACGCGTGCGGTCTTCAAACGCTCTGACATGGCCAGCAGCGCATCGTCGAGCGGCAATCCCAGCTCACATTCTTCGGAAACACGGCGGAATTCTTCACCAATCGGCGCTTCAAGCTCACTTGCCGTCAAGCGAATTGTCTGTTCCAACGAGTGACCTGCACGAAGCGAAATCGTCATGATTTCAAGTGCTTCGGGCAATTGTTCTTCACAACGAGCAATGCGCTTTGCTTTTTTGCGAGTGAGCAGCAAGTACGGCAGAAAAACCATAACGCCGCTCAGCAAAATTGCCATGAACGGGCTGCCGAACATCACGAGCGACAGTGCAAAGGTGATCAACGCCGAAATGCCGCAGCGTGCATAAAAAGCCGATGGGTTTGGATCCTCGCCAGCATCCAACTGCATCGTGGCAATGTGTTGCGCAAAACCGGCCTCACTTTGATCACCACGCAAAAGACTGCTGCGCGATCGTTCTTCTTGCTGGCCCAAACGCTCCAACAATGCTGCCTCTGAAGCAGCAGATTTCGAGCGCACTGCCCAGTAAATCGCCTGCGCAATAAAGAAGACACTGATGCCTGCAAGGATCACCAAAAGGATCACGGCAACTCCTTAGGTGCCCGGACGTCGCAGCGCGCCCGCGCGATAGAAGCGTTCAAGATAGTGACTTTCGTGAATATACTGATGTTCACCAAAGATGCGACCGTCGTTGTCCATACCTTGCTGGTTGTAGACGAAAATTTCCTCGGTGAGGATGTGGTCGTCATCCATGCCTAAAACTTCAGTAATATTCGTTATCTTACGTTGGCCGTCGGGCAAACGGCTTGCTTGAACAATCACGTTTAACGAACGACCGATGATCTGCTGCAAAGCTTCAGGACCAAGCGTGACACCGCTCATGGTGATCATGGTCATCAAACGCTGCAACGCATCGCTTGGTGAGTTGGCGTGCAAAGTGCCCATGGAACCTTCGTGACCGGTGTTCATGGCTTGCAACATGTCCATGGCTTCACCACCACGGACTTCGCCCACGATGATGCGGTCCGGACGCATACGCAGCGCGTTTTTCATGAGATCGCCAATGGTAATCGCGCCGCGGCCTTCGATGTTGGGCGGGCGGCTTTCCAGGCGAACGACGTGCGGCTGCTGCAACCGAAGTTCTGCCGAGTCTTCCAGCGTAATCACACGCTCGCTGTGCGGAATAAACGAGCTCAAAGCGTTGAGCAGCGTGGTCTTACCGGCACCAGTACCACCTGAGATAACGACGTTGCACTTAGAGCGAACAGCCGCCTGCAAGTAGTTCATCATGTCGGTCGTGAGCGCGCCGTATCGAACTAAGTCCTCGTAACTTAAAGGATTTGATCCGAATCGACGAATAGAGAGCGCGGCGCCATCGAGTGCCAGCGGCGGGATGATCGCGTTGACACGAGAGCCGTCTTCCAAACGGGCATCGACCATTGGCGAGGACTCATCGACACGACGACCAACCTTACCCACGATACGGCTGATGGTGTTGACCAAGTGCGCATTATCGCGGAATCGTGCATCTACGCGTTCGAGCTTACCGCCTTTTTCAACGTAGATGGTGTCGGGGCCGTTGACCAAAATATCACTGACTTTGGGATCCGCCAGAATTGCCTCAAGCGGCCCCAGGCCTGTGATTTCATCCAAAATGCCAACGATAACTTGCTCACGCTCAACGTTCGAAAGATTCAAGCCTTCTGCTTGAACTTGACGCTCCACGATTTCGCGGAGTCGCGCGCGCAACTGGTCGCGATCCAAGTTTGCCGTCGCCTTCACATCCAGGCGTTCAAGAACCTGCTGGTGCAAGCGACGACGAATATCATCAAGATTACGGGATAACGGTTGCGAGGCGTCGTGAGCGCCACCGGAAAGTCGATCAACGAGACGCATTTTATCGTCCGAAGAGGCGTGCGAAGAATCCCTTCGCTGGTTTAGGCGAATAACCCGCGAGCAAGAGCGCAAAGTTTTCGGCATCGCGCGCAACAGCAGACTGCGGCTTCACATCGGAAAGCAAGCAGCCCATGTTCAACGCTTGTTCAACAACCGGGAAGTCGTTGGCCACAACCGCGCTCACAGCAACGCCCAATGCGTTTTGAATCGCTTCGATGGTAAGCGGGCAATTTCGACGGTAACGGTTCACAATCAAACGGATGCGATCCCCGCCGTAACCCAAACGCTGGAAAACTTGGAGAGAACGAGCCGCAGCACGCACTGCCGGCACGTCTTGTGTAATCACCAAAACAATGACGTGCGCCAAATCCATGACGGCCACGGCGTTGTCGCTGAAATCGCGCAGACCGTCGACCACCACAAACTCAAACGACTGGCCAAGCGCATCGAACATGCGCGGCAACTTGTCTGGCGTAACAACACCCAGCTCTTCAATGCGATCGCCTTGAGACAGAAC
>JAZUEA010000549.1:0-7041 GCA_045639945.1 Myxococcota bacterium | reverse complement strand
ACGATCCGACTTAGGCGGTGGTGGAGAAGGTGGTGCAGCCGGCGAAGCAGGCCAAGGCGGCATGGATGTTGAAATCTGTTACTACTCAAGCGATTGCGTAAAGGCCGCTGAATGCGAAAAGGGCATTTGTTCTAATGGTTTTTGCACCTATGAACGTGAGCCTGAATGTTGCATCGATTCCAGCGAATGTGAAGCTTCCGAAGATGAATGCTTTATCAATACTTGCTCGAACAATCGCTGCTCTTTAATGCCAGTAGATTCTTGTGCTTTGCAGTGCAGCACCGAAAATCCTTGCGAGAGCAAGACTTGCTTTGATGTAACCTGCAACAATGGAGCTTGTGACTACACTGCTCAGCCTGGTTGCTGCAGCGATGATGTCGCGTGCGCTGAGGGTTACTGTAAAGATAATGTCTGTGTGCAGTGTCTCGAAGATTCACACTGCGTAGGCAACGACAACGGCAACACGTGCTCAAATCATGTGTGCGTGAACGTGGTCGGAAAATCTTTAATTATCAGCGAATATCTCGAAGGAACGTCGAACAACAAGGCGGTTGAAATCTACAACGCCACCGATGAAGACGTTTCAATGGGAAATTGTACGCTCGATCAGTATTTGGATGGCTGCGACAGGCCTGGCTGTACCACTGGTGAGTATTTATCATTGCCTTTGAGCAATATTATGCTCGAAAAGGGTACAACTCACGTCATTTGCCACCCTGAAATTGAGATTTCATACTTCTGCAACCAATACACCACTTCGTTTGAAGAGAGCACGCCTGCTCATCCTACGTTCAAATTCAATGGCGCAGGTGGCGACGCTCTGCAATTGGTCTGCAACGGTGTTGTGATTGATACCTTTGGTGTGCTCGGTGGTACCGAAAACATTGGCAAAGACGTCACAATGCGCCGCCAGTGCTACGTGGATTCGGGCAGCGTTACCTTTGTGCCGGACGAATGGACAACCGAAGCTGCAGACACGTTTACCGGTATCGGCAGGCGTGAGCGCGATTGTGATGGACCGACTCGCTGCTTAGATGGTCAATACGACAACAACGGCACATGTGCGATGTGCACGCCTCACAGTAACACAAACTGTGAAGAGGTCACTTGCACCACTGCTGAAGACTCTGTTTGTGTTAAATGCAAAGAAGATTACCGTCTCTCCGAAGGTAATTGCTACGCACGGCTGACTTGTAGCCAGAGCAATCAGTATTACGATCAAGAGACGGAATCTTGTAAGCAATGCGCACATGTAACAGGCTGCGACAACATGAATGTCGTGTGCACCAACGCTGAAGACGCGCATTGCACACAGTGTATCGATGGTTACTTCTTTGAAGGCACTCGATGCCGCATGTGCTCGCAGATCGATAACTGCGCCGAAGAGCGATGCACTGAGCGCAACGCCTCGACCTGCATCCAGTGCGACACGGATTACATTAGCTTGGACAATGGCCTCACTTGCGAGCAGCAGCGTCACTGTGATTACACAGATGAATACTACGATGCCGCAACAAATGCATGTGTCGCATGTCCTGAAGTCGCAAACTGCAAGATTGTTGAATGCAGCAATGCTTCTGATTCGCACTGCTACGAATGCAATGTAGGGTTTGCGCTCAACAGCAATGGTGGCTGCGAGGCTGCTCCAACAAAGTGAGCTGCAAGCTTCCTTTGAGATGATGCGAACGGAGCTGATTTTGAATTGAGTCAGCTCTGTTCCTAAAAGCAGGGAATAGATTCGTGCATGAATTGATCTGGAACTACTTTGATGACCGTGATTTTGGATTTCGGTCTACAAAAAAATTAAAAGACAATTTTTGTACGAATCTATTTGCACATTGCTCTCTTTTTGTTTAGCACTGTCGTTGTTTTTTGATCCGAATGTACTTGAAACCGTGTTCTTGATGAGCACTTGAGGTGAGTTTTATGAAAAAAGTTGAAGGCATTGAGCTGGTCCGCATGAAGAACAAGGAGCTCTGCGGCTTCTTTTTGGCGATCAAGGCGTGTTTCATCAAGATTTACGACGAGATGCCTGAGTTTGAGAAGGCTTTCGACGTCGCGATTACAAAGTTCCGCGATGTCACGGAGCCCTCTGAAAAGGACAAACTGACACAGGTTATCGATGGAATTGAGGCGGAAGCGCATCAATTCTGGCATGACATGCGCTACACTCTCGAGGCGCTTTCAAACCATCCTGCTGAAGAGATTCGTACTGCAGCAACGCAGCTTTACGAAGCATTTATGCTGGTCGAAGACCCTCGCCGTCACGGTTACACAACGCAGTATGCCGAATATATTCGGCTGATTAAGAAGTTGGAACGGATCGATTTGGAAGCTCGCAAGCTCTGCTTGATTCAGGATTGGATCGACGCATTCAAGATCAATGTGAAGAAATTCAATCAGGCTTATAGCGAGCGTCAAGAGAAGTCTGTCAATCGCGAAACGGGTGTTGTGAAAGCAGCCAGGCGTGAAGCATGCGTTGCCTATCGCAACATGATTGAGGACTGCAACGCCTATCTCCGCATTGGAACAGGTGATCCGCGCATCGAACAACTGGCTGATTTCTTAAACGCAGCCATTATTAAGAAGCGCACTACCATTCGTGCAGCCAAAACTCGTGCTGCCAATGATGCCATCACTGCCGATGAAAAAGAAAAGGCAATGTCCAGCGACGCACTCGAAGTTTCGCAGACGGTTGACTCACAGCCTTGATTCCATGCAGAGCGTGATTTGCTTTCAATGACGCTCTGTTCGCTGCATTTCAGCGACTTCCTCGGATTTCCATCCTTTATTTGTGCACCCACTAAGTGAGGTTTGCTGATGTTTGATGCAACAAAACTTCAAGAAGCCTTAACTTCGTATAAATCAGCTTTTCCAACACGCTGGAAGAGCATGAAATACAAATGGAAAGCGGTGCAGCACTTTCAAGATTTATGGAATCCGGATGCTCCAGACTTTGCGCTGATGCTTTCTCAAGCACTTTTGCCGCCTTTAAGCGATCTCTTGGCCTCGCGTCTCTACTATCCAGATCAAATGCTCAAGAAATTTGTGACGGCCGATCCAGCATCAGTTCGCACAATGTTTACTTGCCTCTTTGATGAGTCTAAATCACTCAAAGAGCGAATTGATCGCTTCATTACCATCTCTGAAAAATTGAGAGATGAGTATTTCATTAATGATAACAATCATTTTCAAGATGCATTAGCAGCAAACGTATATCTGTCTCTTCGTTATCCAGAAAAATACTTTAATTATCGCATTCAAGAGATGCGTTCTGCGTATAAAGCACTGTCAGCAACACATCAATTTGCTCGTGCTTATGCACCTGAAAATCAATCTGAGGTAGAAACCGCTTATCACGAGATTTCAAAACTGATGAGCGAGGACCTCGATTGCCATGTGATGCTCAAAGAACGCTTAACAGCAGACTGCTACGGTGATCCGAATTTCTATTTATTAGCAGGCGACTTCATAAAATATGTAGGCCACGACTGGGAACCTGTTCGTGTCACAGAAACTGAACCTGTGACTTCTTACAATCAGCCGGCTTGCATCACATACACCAAAAAAGACTTTCTAAAAGATGTATTCATGGATGAAGCCAGCTATGATTCACTGGTTTCACTTTTAAAACGCAAGAAAAACATCATCTTAACAGGTGCTTCTGGCGTAGGAAAAACATTCGCTGCTCGTCGTTTGGCTTTTTCAATCATGGGTATGCACTATGAAGCACGTGCAAAACTCATTCAATTCCATTCTGGTTACTCATACGATGATTTTGTAATGGGATTTAAGCCAACTTCAGATGGAATGCGCTTGAAAGCAGGCGTTTTCTATCAATTCTGCAAGCAGGCAGAAGCGCTTCCTAAAGAAGATTTTTTCTTTATTATCGATGAACTAAATCGCGGCGATGTAAGTCAGATTTTTGGTGATCTCTTTATGCTTCTCGACGCAGAACATCGTGGTTCATCGATTACACTGACTCGTTCTAGCGAAGAATTCTCTATTCCTGAGAATTTATACATTATCGCAACAATGAATCAGACCAAGCGTGGCTTACAATCTCTTGATCCAGGTTTGTATCGTCGCTTCGGTTTCTTCGAAATGAAGCCAGCTTTCCAGGTGAAATCTTTTCGCGATTACCAATCGCATCTATGCAGCTCAAAACTAGATGCCTTTATCAATCTGATAATTTCTCTCAATGAGACAATTGCGCGCAATCCAGCCTTGGGACCTTCGTTCTGCATTGGACACAGTTTGTTTTGCAACTTACAGCGTGTAAACAATGAGTTTTTTCAACAAGTTATTCTTTATGAACTCATTCCACTGATTGAAGAATACTATCACGATGATCTTAAGACCTGCGAGCAACTGAAATTAACCTTAAAAGGTTACTTGTAAGCTCTTGTTCACTTTGTAAATCAGCGATTCGCTTTCAAATCAGTTATAAAATTTTTTACAGAGAGTGAATTCCATTCCATAATGAGAATGATTTCTATGCAGAGATATGGTTGAGTTTGGAACTCATCGCGAATTTTATAAAAAAGATGTATTGTGTGCATATGTCGCTTGCGAGCTTTTTGAAAATAAACCGCCGAG
The DNA here is from genome assembly GCA_045639945.1 of Myxococcota bacterium. Lineage (GTDB taxonomy): Bacteria > Myxococcota_A > Bradymonadia > UBA7976 > UBA1532 > UBA1238. The sequence goes on along the minus strand of JAZUEA010000549.1, from coordinate 2,442 downwards.
CAGTAAAGCCAGCGTTAAAATTTTTGGAACTCTACTTTTGTGAGATTTGAGTGTAATTTTTGGGCGAGATTTTGGGCGATAAAACGCTTCGGCTGCGCTTTTGAGTGCGAACGGTGATTTTTTTCTGACTTTTCTGGAAATTTCGCGGTGGTTTCACTTGAAAAGAAACGGAAATCTACGAAAACTCCCCGCGTTTTTCGTTTCGCGCTTTCAAGCTTTGGCGAACGGCGCAAGGAGAGGGCTCGTGGCAACTCGTACATTTGCAATCGCAAAAATCGCAGGTTTCGCACTCGCGCTCGTAGCAGGCACTGCCGGTTGTTTCGATATCGAAGATGATTTTGAGCCGTGGCACTGGAATCGATACGAACCGTTTGAGTTCCGCGATTCCGGCACTGCGCCAAAGCCCGATAAAGATGATGTTGATGCTGCAACTTCGCGTCCAACACCTCGTCCCGATCATCATACAACGGATGCTGAAATTGCGGTTGATGAAGATGCAGGTGTTGATGCCTCTTTGCTAGATGCCGGTACTTCCGAGTTGGATGCTGAAATTGATGCGGCAGTGTCCGAAGAAGGTGATGCGGAAGTAGAGCTTGATGCGGCAGTGTCCGAAGAAGGTGATGCGGAAGTAGAGCTTGATGCGGAAGTGTCCGAAGAAGGTGATGCGGAAGTAGAGCTTGATGCGGCAATTGACGTTGCTGAAAATACGGACGAAAAATTCTAATAGGCAATTGCTGAATCTGGTGAACTGACCAACTCAACCATTCCGCTTTCTGACGAAATACATTCGTCATTTCAAATTTCTAATTCTCCACGATGCAACTCTAAATCATGCGCGAACTTTTTAGAATTTCTGTGTGTCAACGGATACCATTGTGTATGTTTAGGGTTCACTCTTTTTGCCTCTGATATATAATCCCCAAAAAAGAACTAGCGTGACATGTGACGGCAAGTCGTTACAGGCGAGGAAATATGTTTTTTACCAAATCAATGAGCAGACTCGGGCTATTACTCGTCGCTCTGACGGCTGCCGTCGGTTGTGATGACGACGATAATGCTATTTCGGCAGGTGATGAAGATTCCGGTACTGGTGGTGTTGGTGGCATGGACAATGGCGAAGATGCAAACTTCCCAGGTTCATGTGGTGGTGGCGGAATCGATTTTATTATAGACAGCGGTTTAGACGCTTCGACAATTGTCGAAGATGCAGGTGCGGGTGATTTAGATGCGTCGCTCGATGCCGGAAGCGAAATCGATGCCGGTAAAGATGGTGGTCAAAACTGGCCAATCCCAGATGTTGGCACTGTTGACGATGCTGGCACTGAGATGGACGCTGAAACTGAGCAAGATGCTGCTTCCGATGATGCGTCAATCGTTGTAGACGAAGATGCAAGCGTAATTGTCGATGCGTCTGTTGAAGATGCAAGCATTGATGTCGATGCTTATCTCTGTGTCGTAGAAGATTGTACAGAAGGTTCGAGTTGTCAGACAGCAAGCTGCGAAGATAATACATGCATCTATCACACGATTCCCGATTGTCAGATCTGCACAACTGCTGAGGATTGCGAGCAAACCAATCAGTTCTGCATGCAAACTGTATGTAAAGATGGTCGCTGCCACGATGAGAATATTGAGAACTGTGATCATGAATGCAGTAGCGGCTATGAATGTCAGCAAATCGATTGCAATCAGGTTGAATGCATTAATCACAAGTGTGATTACACACGCGATGAAACCTGCTGTTCAAATACCGTAAGCTGTAACAATGGTGTTTGCTTAGACAATACATGTGTCGATTGCGTTACACATGAAGATTGCGCACAAAATCCAAATGGCAGCTACTGTACTTCGAATGAATGTGGCCCAGCTCGCAGTGTCAGCTTGCTAATCAGTGAGTATGTTTGCGGTTCTACACAGAATAAAGCCATTGAGCTTTTCAATGCTGGCGAGTTGCTCAGTGACTTAAGTGTTTGCACGATTGAACAGCGGCTTAATGGCTGTGCCGAAACAACTTGCACAGGCAATGATTTGGTCTCGATTCAATTGCCAGCAGTCTCACTTGGTGCAGAACAAACTTTTGTTGTGTGTCATGGCAACTTCGCAGACCTTTCGAAGTGCAATTTTGTTTTGCCAACAACAGAAACTGCAACATCAAATGCGCCGACTTTTGTGTTTGATGGCTTAGATGGTGATGTGATTAGCTTAAACTGCTATGGCAACATCATCGATTCGGTTGGTTCTGCTGATCCTACAGTTGCCCGTGCTGATAACATGACAGCTCGTCGCCAGTGTTATGTTGAGCAGGGCGGAGTATTCGATCCGAGTGACTGGCTTGTCTTGGAAGCTGATGCTTTTGGCGGATTAGGCGAGCGCGAGTCTCGTTGTGAAAGACCCGTGAACTGCACAACTCCAGGTGAATGGAACAATGCCGGCGTCTGTGAG